>JAGPVK010000332.1 GCA_018067055.1 Sphingomonadales bacterium
TTCCCGTTGCCCTTTGCCGACCGGGCGATAGACAAGATCGGCGATCCCCAGTTCGCATTGCCTCTGGTCACCACGGGTCAGTGACTGCTCACGGCCCGCTAATGGATCGATTCAAACCCTATCGCGACCAGCTGACAGCGCTGGAACTGGCCGGACGCAAACGGCAGCTGATCATTCCGGTCGGCAAAGATTTCTCGTCGAATGATTATCTCGGACTGGCGCACAGCCCGTTTCTGCAAGAGGTCGCCCAGACCGCGATCGCCAACGGCATCGCCCATGGGTCGGGCGGATCACGGCTGCTCGGCGGCAATCATCCGGAACATGAAGCGCTCGAGGCCTTTGCCGCCGCGCATTATGGCGCAGAAGCATGCCTGTTCTTCGGTTCCGGATTTGCCGCCAACACCGCTTTGTTCGCGACCCTGCCGCAGACCGGCGATCTGCTGCTCTATGATGAACTGATCCACGCCAGCGTTCATGACGGCATGAAGCTGGGCCGCGCCACGTTCAACGCCTTCCGCCACAATGATTGCAACGCGATTGAAGCTGGAATTCGCGCATGGCGCGCGTCCGGCGGTACCGGCACCGTCTGGATCGCGGTCGAGAGTCTGTACAGCATGGACGGCGACCGGGCACCGCTCGCCGATCTGGCGCGGATTGCCGATAAGCATGAGGCGATGCTGGTGATTGACGAGGCGCATGCCGTCGGTGTGTTCGGCGATCGCGGGGTCGGCCTTTGCGCTGCGTTGGGCAAGCGGGACAATGTTCTGGTTTTGCGGACCTGTGGCAAGGCGCTAGGGGGCGAAGGCGGGTTGCTCACCATGCCCGCAATATTGCGCGAATTTTTCATCAATCGCGCGCGTCCCTTCATCTTCTCGACCGCACCCAGCCCGTTGACCGCGCATCTCGCCCATCAGGCAATTGTCCATGTGGGCGACAGTCCGTCGCTGCAGGCGGGTCTGGCGGAACATATCGCGCTAGCCCGCAATTGCTTTGCCGGTCTGCAGCTCAGCGACGGCCAGGACAGCCAGATTTTCCCGATCATCTTGGGCGAAGATCGGGTCGCCGTCAGCGTGGCGGCTCTGCTACAGCGCCAGGGATTTGACGTGCGCGCCATTCGCCCGCCGACCGTGCCAGCCGGAACCGCGCGCCTGCGCATCTCGCTGACGCTGAATGTGACGGCAGACGATATCAGGGCTCTTTCCGATGCTTTGCGCGAAGCACTGGCTCTGGCCGAAGCGGCATGAGCGGGAAATTTGTCATCACCGGCACCGATACCGATATCGGAAAAACCGTCTTTGCCGCCGCCCTGACGGCAGCTTTGGGTGGCAGCTACTGGAAACCGGTCCAGGCGGGCCTCGCCGACGGAACCGACAGCGAGACGGTGGCGCGCCTTGGCGGCCTCGATCCTGCCCGGATCCTGCCCGAACGCTACCGGCTGAAGATACCTGCCTCCCCGCATTTTTCGGCGACGGAGGAAGGCATAACCATTGGTCTGGACGATCTGGACATTCCGCACGTTAACGGCCCGCTGATCATCGAAGGCGCGGGCGGCGCGCTGGTGCCGGTCAATCCGGAATTGCTGTTCGCCGATCTGTTTGCCCATTGGGCGCTGCCGGTGATCATCGTCGCATCGACCCGGCTGGGGACGATCAATCACAGCCTGCTGACGATCGAGGCTTTGCGCAGTCGCGGCCTATCGATTCACGGCATCGCTTTTACCGGACCGGAAGTCCGCGACAGCGAGCAGACGATCTGCACAATGGGCGCAGTCCGCCGTCTCGGGCGGTTGCCGATGATCGACCAGCTCTCGCCGACGACTCTGAAGGCGGCCTTTGATGCGAATTTTTCCACCGCGGATTTCGGATCATGAGCATCAATATCTGGCACCCGTTCACGCAGCACGGTCTGGGCGAGCCGATTCCGGAGATCGCCCGAGCCGAGGGCGCAGCGCTCTATACAGCGGATGGCACGAAGATCATCGACGCCATATCCAGCTGGTGGGTGCAGACCCATGGCCATTGTCATCCGAAAATTGTCGCCGCGATTCAGGAGCAAAGCGCGAGGCTGGACCAGATGATCTTTGCCGGGTGGACTCATGAGCCCGCTCGCAAGCTGGCGGAGGGCCTTTCGGATTTCCTGCCCGATTCACTCGAGCATATTTTCTTTTCCGACAGCGGGTCGACTGCGGTCGAGGTCGCGCTCAAGATGGCGCTGGGCTATTGGCATAATCGCGGCGAAACGCGCCAGAAAATCCTGGTCATGGAGCATAGCTACCATGGCGACACGATCGGCGCGATGTCAGTCGGCGCACGTGGCGTGTTCAATCAGGCCTATGCACCGCTGCTGTTTGATGTCGGAACGATCACCTTTCCGAAAGCCGGATCAGAGCAAGCGACGCTCGACCAGTTGGAGGCCTTTTGCAAAGATGCCGAAAACCCGCCAGCGGCGCTGATCGTCGAACCGCTGATCCTCGGCGCCGGTGGTATGAAAATCTATGGTGCCGCGACATTGGCCAGGATGGCGGCGATCTGCCGCGAACATGATGTGCTATTCATCGCCGACGAGGTGATGACCGGCTGGGGCCGCACCGGCACAATCTTTGCCTGCGAGCAGGCGGGCGTCGAACCGGATATATTGTGCATGGCCAAGGGCCTGACCGGCGGCGTCATCCCGCTCGCGGTGACCGCCGCCAGCGATGCGATTTATCAGGCGCATTTTTCCGAAGATCGCGCGCAGATGTTCTTCCACTCGAGCAGCTTTACCGCCAATCCGATTGCCTGCGCGGCCGCCAATGCCAATCTCGCTATCTGGCGTGACGAGCCGGTTCAACAGCGGATCGATGGCATCATCGCTTCCCATCGCGCATTTTCAGATCGGCTGCAGCGCAAATCGAACATCAGCGACCTGCGTCAGTGCGGGACCATCTTGGCGCTGGAAATCAACGATGGTGCGGGCGATTATATGTCTGATCTGGGACCGATGCTGCTCGGTTTTTTTCGCGATCGCAACATATTGCTGCGACCGCTGGGCAATACGATCTATATCATGCCGCCCTATTGCATCACGCTCGAGGAACTTACATCCATTCAAGCCGTTATAGAGGAAGCGATCGACCATTTCGGAACAGCCTGAATCGCGGGCGAAGCAAAGTTTTTTGCATAAGGCCGGAAAACCCGCCAAGGACAAATCATGGAAATTGTAGATTCGCTAATGGTAAAGATTGCGCTGATTGGCCTGCTCGGCATCGGCGCGCAATGGATTGCCTGGCGGACCGGTCGTCCTGCCATTGCCCTGATGCTGATTGTCGGCATCATCGCCGGCCCCATATTGGGCATTATCGACCCGGAACGCGATTTCGGAGCGCTGCAGGAACCGATCATCAAACTGGCCGTGGCGGTGATCCTGTTTGAAGGTGGACTCAGCCTGAACTTTCGCGAACTCAGACAAGCGGGCGGTGCGGTGTCAGCGATGGTGCTGGTTGCCGGGCCGATTGCCTGGGGGCTTGGTACTGCAGCGGCGCATTATGGCGCCGGTCTGTCCTGGGAAATATCCGCCTTGCTCGGCGGCATCATGATCGTCACCGGTCCTACTGTGATCGGGCCAATGTTGCGCACATTGCGCGTGCCGTCGCGGGTCCGCAACATTTTGAAGTGGGAAGGCATTGTCAACGATCCGATCGGCGCGCTGCTTGCTGTCGGCATCTATGCCTATATTACCTACGAAGGCGCCAATGCCAATATCGCCGTGATCAGCATGGATGTCCTGGCCGCCAGCTTCATTGCCGGATTGATCGGTGCCGGACTCGGCTTTGCGGTCACCTGGCTGTTTCCCAGAGGATTGGTGCCGGAATATCTGAAGGCCCCGTTCCTGCTGGTGACGGTTATCGCCGGCTTTGTCATCGCCGACCTGATCAAGCATGAGACCGGATTGATCACCGTCACCGTGATGGGCATCGTCATGGCCAACCGGCAAATCTATTCGAGTCAGGCGCTCTACCGGTTCAAGGAAGATCTGGCGGTGCTGCTGATTTCCGGTGTGTTCATCATTCTTTCGGCAACGCTGGACTGGGAAACGGTGCAGCAATTCCGGCCACAGTTTGTCATTTTCCTGGTCTTGCTGCTGTTCGTCGTGCGTCCGATTTCGGTGCTGGTCGCCCTGCTGTTCAGTTCGGTGCCGTGGCGTGAACGCTTGTTTATCGCCTGGATCGCGCCGCGCGGTATCGTTGCGGTCGCAATCACCGGCCTGTTTGCGATTCGTCTGGTCGATTACGGAATGCCTGGTGCGGAAGCGCTTGTCCCGCTCAGCTTTGCCGTCGTCATCGCGACGATTTTCGCGCATGGCTTTTCCGCCTCATGGGTCGCCGAGCGACTGGGAATTTCGGAAGGCAAAGGCGAAGGCGTTCTGATCGCGGGTGCCAATCGCTGGTCGATCGCGCTGGGCAAAATGCTGAAATCGCTCGATATCGATGTGCTGATCACGGACAATAGCAAATTTGCCTTGCGCCGCGCCCACAGCGAAGG
Organism: Sphingomonadales bacterium; assembly: GCA_018067055.1. Lineage (GTDB taxonomy): Bacteria > Pseudomonadota > Alphaproteobacteria > Sphingomonadales > Sphingomonadaceae > Parasphingorhabdus. The sequence continues at coordinate 4,521 of JAGPVK010000332.1, forward strand.
CCTTGCGATCCGCCACGGTGATGTGCTCGAGGAGGCCCATGACGACAATATCGATATGGGCGAATATCAGCATCTGATCGCTGCGACCGATAATGACAGCCAGAATCAGTTGATCACCGCCGATCTCGGTCCGGAAATGGGCTATGAACAAATCAGCCGGCTGGCCAACGACAGCCAGAGCAAGAGCCGGGTCGGCCATGGCCGGCTGCTATTCGAATCCGGTGCCGATTTCGGCACATTGCTTGACCGTGATCTGGCCGGCTGGCGATTCAGCAAGACCAATATCACCGAAAAATTCACCGCCGAAGATTATCGGAAGAATCTGGAAGAAGGTGAGGAACCGCTGGCCGTGTTCAAGCCGGATCGGCGGCTGCTATTCTTTGCCACCGACGCCCGGCCGGTGATCGAAGACGGCGATGTCGTGATCAGCTATGTCGCGCCCGATACGCCAGAGGAGCGCAAAGCCGACCGAGCGGCCAAAGACAGCGAAAAGAACGGGGAAAAGAAGGGCGAGAGATGATCAACCGGCTGGGGTGGCGCGGGGACCAAAGAGAGCCGTGCCGACCCGGACGTGGGTGGCACCCAGCTTGATCGCCGTTTCAAAATCTCCCGACATTCCCATGCTGAGCCGATCAAGACCATGGTCACGGGCCAATTTGGCGAGCAAGGCGAAATAGGGCACCGGATTGGTGTTTTCGGGGGGAACCGCCATCAGGCCGACAATCTCTATGCCGGATTGTCCCGCCAACGTGAGCAGGTCGGGAATGGCCGTGATATCGCAACCGCCTTTTTGGGACTCTTCGCCAATGTTGACCTGAAGAAAACAGGGAATATGGCGATCCTGCCGGTCCATTTCCCTGGCCAGCGCCTTGATCAGCGAAGGCCGGTCGAGCGAATGGATGCTGTCAAATAATGCCACCGCTTCTGCCGCCTTGTTCGATTGCAGCTGGCCGATCATGTGCAGTTGAATATCTGGATATTCCGCCTGCAGGTCCGGCCATTTCGCCGCCGCTTCCTGCACCCGGTTTTCTCCAAACAGACGATGGCCAGCGACCAGCAACGGCCGGATTTCGTCGCTGCTGCGGGTTTTGGACACCGCGATCAGCGCGATATCGGATGACTTGCGATCCGCCAGCCTGGCGGCTTTTTCGATCTTGCCAATTATGTCTGTGAGTGCCGGGTTCGCCAAGTTTGAATCTCTCTCAATCATATTCTTTCGCCAAGCTTGCGTCTATAGGCCTGCTTATGTTGCGAGACCAGCCCTGCTCCCTGTTGCCGAATCCCAAGAATTCGGCCCTGCCCCGGATATGGCTGTTCACCGACGAGCGGAATGAAGCGGTTCTGGAACAGGCGATTCTGCGACTGCCGCGCGGCAGCGGAATAATCTTTCGTCACTATCATTTGCCGGAACCGGTGCGTCGGGCGCGGTTTGCAACGGTCAAGAAACTTGCCCGGCAACGCGGCCATATGCTGTTGCTGGCCGGATCGCCGGCATTGGCCAGGCGCTGGCGCGCTGACGGCGTCTACGGTCGCATGGCCCGACGCGCAGATATCGGCGGGCTGCTGCACAGCGTGCCGGTTCACGATGCGCAGGAAATTCAGCAAGCAAACCGGTCAGGCGCAGATATTTTTTTTCTGTCGCCGATCTTTGCCACCCGGTCCCATCCCGGACAGCGTCCGCTCAATCTTGTCCAGACCCGGCGGCTGGCCGCCTTGTGCAAGGGCGCAGTCATCTATCTGGGTGGAATGAATCGGCAACGCTATCGGAGGCGCAGAAATCCCATGACCCATGGCTGGGCGGCGATCGATGCTTTCTGCTAGTCGTGCGGCTTAGAAGCGGAACTGGGTTCCGACATAGACTGCCTGGCTGTCCTGACGATTGTCGGTCAGTGGTGCCATCCGGTCGCGTTCATTGTTGATCCGGACACCAGCGGTCACGTCCAGATTGCGGGTGAGCGAATAGCTGCCGCCCACATCAAGCGTATAATCTTTCTGGCTGGCATCCAGTGCCCGCGGCGCAGCATTGATCGGTGCACTGGCATCAATCGACATGCGGGTATTGAAACGGCTCTTCTTGCCCGAATCCTGATCGCCCATCAGTCTTTCAGCGCCGATTTCCGAAAGGTCAGGAAGATTGCTGCCCAGCTTCTTGACCGGGATGGCAAAGCTCTTCAGCCCTTTTGCGGACCCCAGGCTATAAGAAACAGGGGCGATTTTCGCTGCACTGATCATGCCCGAACCGGGCGCGGCAGCGAGAATATTTTCGCGGATGGATACGGCACCGGCATCAGACTTCTGACGAACCACGACGGTAACCGAGCGTTCTCCGTCACGCGTGCCGCCGGATGGTGTGAATTTGAAGCTCGCATTTCCACGCAAGGAACTGAGATTATATTTGGCGACAAGTTCGGGATCCGCACCCGCTACCGTGAAAGAGCCAATCGATCCCAGGGATTTCAGGGATACGATCCCGTCATTGCTGGAAAGCACTTTCGCCAGAGCAGGGGTCATGGCAAGCCCGGAGATCGCGAGTCCCGTCGCTAACCAACCGAAATGAATGACCTTTTTCGTCATGTTGAAGCCGCTTCCCCTTTGTCTGACTGTGGATATAACAAAATCTGCCAATCTGCACGAGTCAACATACTGTTTTTGTCCGATTTTCCCAAACTAGCGCCTTTCTGTTGCAGTTCGGTTACGCTTTTGTCCGGACAGAAAGTGATATCTAGCAGAAAAAAGATGAACCCAGGATGATTTTGCGGCCATTCAACTGGCATTCACTCGGTGCTGCTCAAGAGCGAAACATGCGCTTGTGCTTGCCCCTCGCGGCAAAGCATTTATAGAGAGCGCTGAAATGATATCATGTCCGGAACAAATCCTGCAAAACAGATTTCGTCTCGGTGCAATATACAACCAGGAGCGCTTCATGTCCCGCCTCAAACCATCTTCGTTCTTGCGATCCGCAACGGTTAGCCTGCTCGCATTATCCCTGCTTTCTGCCTGCGGCGGAAAAGAGCGGCCGAAAGCCGATCTGGCCGCTTCCCAGGTCACCACGATTGGCGTGAACAGCTATTTGTGGCGGGCTTCGCTCGACGCATTGTCGTTCATGCCGCTGACCCAGACCGACAGCAATGGTGGCGTGATCCTGACCGACTGGTATGTGAACCCGGACAATCCAGGCGAGCGGATGAAAATCAATGTCTCGATCCTCGATCAGGATCTGCGTGCCGATGCCCTGCGCGTCGCTGCGTCGCGTCAGGTAGCCAGCAACGGCACCTGGGTCGATGCCCCGGTCAAGGCGGCGACTACGCAGAAACTGGAACAGATCATTCTTACCAAGGCCCGCGACCTGCGGCGCGGTGCGATCTCTAACTAAACTTTCCTGCCATATAATGGGGCCGCAATGACCGATCAGCGATTCAATCCACTGGCGGCGGACAAACGCTGGCAAACGCGCTGGGCCGAATCGCGCGTGTTCGAGGCCGATGACGCGAGCAGCAAGCCGCGCAGCTATGTGCTCGAGATGTTTCCCTATCCGTCGGGCCGCATCCACATGGGCCATGTCCGCAATTACACCATGGGCGATGTGCTCGCTCGTTTCCGGCGGATGCAGGGCTATGAAGTGCTCCACCCGATGGGTTGGGACGCGTTCGGCATGCCGGCGGAAAATGCCGCGATGGAAAAGAAGGTCCATCCCGGCGAATGGACCAGAGCCAATATCGCATCGATGCGCAGCCAGCTGAAGACTTTGGGCTTTGCCTTTGACTGGAGCCGCGAACTGGCGACCTGCGATCCCGACTATTATGGCCAGGAACAGGCGCTGTTCATTGACCTGTTCGAGGGCGGGCTGGTCTATCGCAAGGAATCGGCAGTCAACTGGGATCCGGTTGACATGACGGTGCTGGCGAACGAGCAGGTGATCGACGGCAAGGGCTGGCGTTCCGGAGCTCAGGTTGAAAAGCGCAAGCTCAGCCAGTGGTTTCTCAAAATTACCGATTTTGCCGAAGATTTGCTGGCCGGACTGGGTGACCTCAAGGGCTGGCCGGAAAAAGTGCGGCTGATGCAGGAAAACTGGATCGGCAAGTCGCAAGGACTGCAGTTCCATTTCGATCTGGCGGAAGCGCAAGGCGATATCGCGGCGGTCGAGGTTTTCTCGACGCGGCCGGACACTATTTTCGGGGCGAGTTTCGTCGCCTTGGCCGCCGATCATCCGCTGGCCCAGAAGCTGGCTGAACAGAATTCGGCGCTCGCGGCCTTTGCTGAAGAATGCAAGGCCGGCGGCACAACCGCCGCCGAACTGGAAACGATGGAGAAGAAGGGCTTTGATACCGGCCTGACCGTCTCCCATCCGCTTGATCCCGACTGGCAACTTCCCGTCTATGTCGCCAATTTCGTGCTGATGGATTATGGCACCGGCGCGGTATTCGGCGTGCCGGCGCATGACCAGCGCGATCTCGACTTTGCCCGCAAATATGATCTGCCGGTCAAGCGGGTGGTTTCTGATGGCGAGGCAACGGACGCCCTGTTTACCGGTGACGAAGCCTATACCGGGCCCGGCACGATCGTGAACAGCGACATTCTCAACGGCATGACCATCGAAGACGCGCAGCAGGCGATCATTGATCGTGCGCAATCCGAAGGCTGGGGCAAGGCCCAGACCACCTGGCGGCTGCGCGACTGGGGCGTTTCGCGACAGCGTTATTGGGGTACACCAATACCGATCATCCATTGCGATAGCTGCGGTCCAGTGCCGGTTCCCAAGGACCAGCTCCCGGTTGTCCTGCCGGAAGATATTGATTTTGAAACGCCAGGCAATCCGCTGGAGCGGCACGCGACGTGGAAGCATATCGACTGCCCCAAATGCAGTGCAGCAGCGCGACGCGAGACCGATACGCTCGATACATTTGTCGACAGCAGCTGGTATTTCCTGCGCTTTGCCAGCCAGCCGGATGACCGGCCCTTTGATCCCGATGTGGTGAAACAGTGGCTGCCGGTGACGCAATATATCGGCGGCGTCGAACATGCGATCCTGCATCTGCTCTATGCGCGATTCTGGACGCGGGCGCTGGCGAGCATCGGCAAGCTGGACTTTGCCGAACCGTTCGAGAGCCTGTTCACGCAGGGCATGGTGACGCATGAAACCTACAAGCATGGCGACGGCAGCTGGCTGTCTCCGGACGAAGTCGAAAAAAACGGTGCCGACTGGACGATGATCGCCGACGGGTCCCCGGTCACCACCGGTCGGGTCGAGAAAATGTCGAAGTCGAAAAAGAACGTCATCGACCCCGATCCGATCATCGAGCAATATGGCGCCGATGCGGTGCGTTTCTTCATGCTCTCCGACAGCCCGCCCGAGCGCGACCTGCCCTGGTCCGAGGCCGGCATTGAAGGCAGCTGGCGCTTTGTCCAGCGTCTCTGGCGGTTGTTCCTGTCCGTCACCGATGCTGCCGATGCACCGGTAGTCGAGGACAAGCCGTTGCAGCGCAAATTGCACCAGACCATCGCCGGGGTGGCACAGGATGTCGAGGCGCTGTCGTTCAACAAGGCAGTCGCCAAGATTTTCGAACTGGTCAATCTGATCGAAAAATCCGCCCCATCGGCGGATCGCAATAATGCGGTCAGGGCGCTTGCCCGGATCGTCGCGCCGATGGTCCCGCATATCGCCGAAGAAGCCTGGGCACTGCTGGGTGAGACCGATCTGATCGCCAACGCACCATGGCCCGACGTGGACGAAAGCCTGCTGGTCGAGGATGAAGTCACCATTGCGATTCAGGTGCGTGGCAAGCTCCGCGATACGATTACCGTTGCCAAGGGCAGCAGCAAGGAACAGCTCGAAGAACTTGCTCTGGCGTCCGAGAAGGTGCAGCGTAGTCTTGATGGAGCCGAGATAAAAAAGGTGATTGTTGTGCCCGACCGACTGGTCAATATCGTTATATGACGCGCATGATCGCCCGGATTGCCACGCTTGTGGCCTTGTCCGCTCTGCTGGCTGGCTGTAATTTGCGTCCGCTTTATGCGGGGGGAACCAGCGGCGTGGTTGCCAGCGAACTCGGCAATGTCGAGATTGAGCCGATCGCCGGCAAGGCCGGCTGGTTGCTGCGCAATGCGCTCAAGGATCAGCTCGAAGCGTTTGAGGGACAAGAGGCAAAATATCGCCTGACGGTTGCCCTGGAAGACAAGATTGCCGGCTTTGGCGTGCGCAGCGACGACCGGATCACCCGCGAGCGCAGAACCTTGCGGGCCCGCTATCAGCTGGTCCGGCTTTCCGATTCGGTCGTCGTGCTGGATGCAACGGCGGGTTCGGATGCCGGGATCGACGTGGTGTCTTCGGAATATGCGACGCTTGCCGCGGAGGACACCGCGCTGGAAAACCTGGCGAATCGGGTGTCCAATCAGATTGTGACGCGGCTTTCTCTGTTCGCCCGGACCGAGGCCAACACGTCACCGGAACCATGAAGGTCAAACCGGAGGACATTGTCAGGCGCTATCACAGCGCTAGCGCTGCATCCCGATTGATCCTGTTGTGCGGCCCCAATGTCACCCGTTGCCAGGCGCTGGTCGAAGAACTGGTGCAGCCTCTGGCGCAATCGGCGGAACGGGTCGATATGACCATCTCCGATATCAGCGACCGACCGGGTCGGCTGAACGACGAAGCCAATTCTGCCTCGCTGTTCGGCGACAAGCGCTTCATCGTGTTGCGATTGAACAGCGGCGAAGCGGTCCGCGCTACGGCGGCGATTGAAAATCTTCTGGCGAGCGAGACCAGTGGCGATCCCGTGTTTGTCGTTGCGCCCGGCATGGGTGACAAGACCGCGCTGGCAAAAACCATCATCAAGGCACCGGATGCGTTGATCGCAACCTGTTATGAAACGACGCCTGAACAGGCGACGGCGGCGATCATGACCATGGCCAAGCACGAGGGGCTTCGGCTGAGCCGGGAAATGGCGCAGGAAATCGCCATTCTGACTAGCAATGATCTGGTGCTGGCCCGCATGGAAGTCGAGAAGATTGCGCTGTATCTCGATGCCACACCCGATAATCCGCAGGCACCGGAAGCCGATATTCTGCTGTTGCTCGGTGCAGAGAATGACGAAGAGGATATCAACCTGCTGATCCATGCCGCGCTCAATGGCGATGCCACCCGGTTGGCACAGGAAATCGCCGACGCGCGTGCGCAGGGGATCAGCGAGATTGGCCTGATCCGGATCATGCTCCGTCATCTGACCAAGCTCGCGGAGCTGCGCAGCAAGGTCGACAAGGGCGGCAATGTCGATTCCGTTGCCGGACATCCCAGCGTCTTTTTCAAGGAACAGAAACATTTCAAGCGGCAGCTGCGAATCTGGTCGTCGGCCCATATCGCTCGCCTGATCGAGCGAATCTTGCAGCTGGAGATAGCGATGAAAAGCAGTGGTCAGCCAGACCAGGTGCTGCTCGAGGAAGAATTATTATTGATCGCCCGCAAGGCGGCGAGCAGCCGCTAGCTCACTCATAATCGGCGGTGATCGCAATCCGGCCGCGAAACTGGCCGCTGGCGTCACCGCGAACGCGCAACTGACCGCCAAAGGCAAAGGTCAGCCGCCCGGTCTGGTCCAGTCTGGCCAGTTCCGGCAGATTGGTTTCGAGCTTCTCCAGCTCCGCTGTCGAACCATTGGGTGCGCTCAGCTGAATCCGTTCTGGCAGGAAGATTCTTACGGTGCGGCCCGGCTCGCCGGTCAGTCGCCCTTCGCCGTGCAGCGCCATCCCGCCGAGATTGGCAATGCTGCCTCGAATCTGACGGTTACCGGACATCGGATCGATGCTGACCACGCCACCGCTGTTGCCGAGCACGGCCAGGCGCGAGAAATCCAGGTCGGTGGTAATTTCAATCTGCAACGGAATTTCCGACTTTCCGGAAGTCGTTTTGGCAAGGCCGAACGGTTCGGGGCTGGTCGCACACAGGCGGCATTGGGCATGCAAAACCTCTGGCAGAAATGCCAGGGATACGGTCATGAATGCTCCGATCAGCAAGGATTTTGCCACCATGTTCATAGTCGCACATCATGGCGATCTATGCCTAATATCCGGTTAAGCACCACGTTTGACCGGAATGATTCTCTTCGCCAGACCGCTTGACCGGCTGCCTGCAAGCGCCCATTTAACAAAAATGGAAAAAACAATATTGAGCGACGAAGAATGGCGGCAACAGCTGTCTCCGGAACAATTTCATGTGCTGCGCGAAGCGGGTACCGAGCGGCCGTTCACCGGCGCGCTGAACACCGAATATCGCGAGGGTGAATTTTTCTGCGCCGGTTGCGGCAGTAAATTGTTTGAATCGAACAGCAAGTTTGACAGCGGCTGCGGCTGGCCAAGCTTCGACGCACCTGCCGATTCAGAAGCGGTCACCGAGATCGAGGACAATAGTCTTGGCATGCGCCGGGTGGAGATTCGCTGTTCGACCTGCGACGGCCATCTCGGCCATGTGTTTCCCGACGGACCGACGGAAACCGGCCTGCGCTATTGCATGAACAGCGCCGCGATGGCGTTCGAACCCAAGCCGGAATGATTTTCCCGTGCTTCCCCGTTCAGCCTGCAGTAAGGGGCCAACACGCTAGAAAATCGTAAGTTACGTATATAATTGGGTGGATCAATATGGCGCGGGCCAATAAACGCAATGATAAGCAAGGGCCAGTGCGCAAATGGCTGTGGCGGCTGGCCAAGACCGGCCTGGTTGTCGGTTTACTCGGTGCGATTGCCCTGGTGGTTGCGGTATTGGTGGTCCGTTCCTCCCTGCCCGGCTTCGAGGATCTGAAGTCTTCCCCCAATGGCCAGATGATCCGGGTGTTGGATGTGAACGGCAAAGAGCTGTTCTCGATGGGCCCGAGCTATGGCGAGTGGCTGCAATATGCAGATATTCCGGACGTCATGAAAGCCGCCATGGTTGCCGTCGAGGACCGGCGCTACGAGAGCCATCTGGGCGTGGATCCGATCGGCATCGCCCGATCGTTGCAGGTCCGGATGCAGCGCGGCCATTGGGCCCAGGGCGGGTCGACCATCACCCAGCAGCTGGCCCGGAACGTGTTTCTGAATAATGACCGGACCTTTGGCCGGAAAGGCCGGGAGATATTGCTGGCGCTGGCAATGGAACGGAAATTTTCCAAGGAACAGATTCTCGAGCTTTATCTGAACAAGGTTTATTACGGCGGCGGCGCCTATGGCATTGATGCCGCGTCTCGCCGCTTCTTCGCCCATGGTGCCAGAGATCTCAAGCTGGCCGAAGCAGCGATCATCGCCGGTCTGGTCAAGGCGCCGTCGCGTTACTCGCCGACCGCCGACGCGACAGCGGCAATCGGGCGGGCAACGGTGGTTCTGGAAGTGATGCAGGATGCTGGTGCCATTTCTGCCGACGAAGCGGCGAATGCCAATCCCGCCGCAGTAAAGCTGGCGCCCGAACCCCGGCAGAACAGCGTGCGCTATTTTACCGACTGGGCGTTGCCGCAACTGGACCTGCTGATCGACGAAACCGTAGAGCCAATCGAGGTCTGGACAACTCTGGATCTCGACATGCAGCGTACCGCTACGGCGGCGATTCAGGCGAACGTGCCAAGCGGCGCGCAAGGCGCATTGGTGGCGATCGACCGCGACGGAGCGGTGCGCGCCATGGTCGGCGGAACCGATTATGTCACTTCCAACTATAACCGCGCCACCCAGGCGGTCCGCCAGCCGGGGTCGGCCTGGAAAGTATTCGTCTATATGGCGGCGCTGGAAGCCGGCTATACGCCCGATGACAAGGTAACCGACGAGCCAATTACGATTGGCAACTGGACACCCCGCAACAGCGGTGATCGCTATGCCGGAGAAATCGATGTCCGCACAGCGTTCGCTTTTTCCAAAAACACCGTCGCGGCGGCGATCGGCAATGATATCGGGACGTCCTCTATTGCCAATATGGCGCGCCGTTTTGGCATCACCACTCCGATTGATACCAATCCGTCGATGGTGCTCGGCACCTCCGATGTACGGGTGCTCGACATGACCCGCGCCTTTGCATCGATCAGCGCAAAGGGCGTCGCGATCACGCCGTTCGGCATCACCAAGGTGCAAACGATGAAGGGCGATGTCCTGTATCAGAGCAAATTTGACGGCAGTCGCGTGCTTGTGGATCCGTGGGTGGCCGCTGGCATTACCGACCTGATGCAGACCGCCGTCAACACCGGCACCGGACGGGCAGCCCAGATTGGCAGACCGGTGGCCGGCAAGACCGGGACCACCAGCAGCAACAAGGATGGCTGGTTCCTGGGATTCTCGAGTGGTTTGACCACGGGAGTCTGGATGGGCCGCGATGATGCAAAACCGGTGGGCGGACTGCAGGGGGGACGGGCTCCGGCCGCTGCCTTCGCTCAGTTCATGAAAGCGGCAGTTGCCAATCGCAAGGTCGAGAAATTCGATACCGAGCTGGTCTTGCCGGAATGGCAGCTAGAGCCGGACGAGGGCGAAATTTTCGGAGCACCCGAAGACGGTATTTACGTCGACGAAAATGGCATGCCGATCGAAACCGGTCGCGGCGTCGAATATGATCTGGAAGGCGGCGAGGCCGCCGATAGTCCCCGGCTGGACCAGGACTGGATTGACTCGGTACTCGGTCGCGGCGGCGATCCGGCTCCCCGCAAACCGGATGCGGCGAAAAAGCCCGAACCGGCGCCGGTCAAGAAACCGAAACCACAACCACCGCAAAATCAGCCCGAATCGCTGATCCCAGAAGCGGCCCGGATAGAACCGCAATAGCGATCCGGGTCAATCGGCCGGCAGCGGTTGCCGCTCGACACCCACCATATGCAGACCACGGCCGTGATCCTTGAGCCAGCGGTCGGCGACCCGGCGATCCGATTCATATATCTGGTCGAGCAAAGCGTAGAATCGCCGACTATGATCCATATGTCTGAGATGGGCCACTTCATGCGCCACCACCGACCGGCGCACAAGCGGTGGTGCCATGACCAGTCGCCAATTCAACCGGATCGACTGGCGACCGGAGCAACTGCCCCAGCGCCGCCGCGCATCGCCAACCGCGAGCTTTGGCAAATCCGTACCGGCTTCTGTGCAATAAAATTGGAGATCTTCGGCAAAAATCATGCGGGCCTGGGTCCTGAGCCAGCGAAGGATGCGGGCCTCGACATGTTCAGCGGGTCCGCCGAGCCGGATTTCGTCTTCCACGAGCAGCGGTGAGCGCGCAAATTCCGGCGACCATCTGATGATATACGGCTCCCCCAGAAACGCGATCTGTGAGCCATGCTCGACCGGAACCGGCGGCACGGCTTCGGCAAAGCGAGCGTTGAGCCAGTCGGATTTCGATTGGGCGAAGCGCAGCGCCTGTTGTTCCGAAGCATAAGCCGGCACGGTAAGGCGGACGACGCCTTTGACCGTATCTGCTGAAACAATGATCGACCGGGCCTGCTTCGATCGCCGCAACTGGAGCGGATAGCTGACCCCGTCGAGGTTGATGGCGAGCGCCTCGGAACGGGCTGAGCTAAAAAGGCGCATCGATGATATGCTGTTCTAGCGGCCCGGCCTTGCTTTCCGGTATGACCTTGCCGCGGATCGACTTGCCAGCCGCATGGATCGATTCACGGTCACCGGAGACCAGATAATGCCAGGAAGGCAAGGGCAGGCCACGCGCCCGCAATTTATAGGTGCAACTGTCCGGCAGCCAGTCAAACTCCTCCAGCTTGTTCCGGGTCAGCCGCACACAATCGGGGACATGAAACTTGCGGTGGCGATAATCGCTGCACTGTGCGCTCTGAAGGTCGAGCAATTTGCAGGCGATATTGGTCATGTAGATCTGACCGTCATCTTCATCCTCTGCTTTCAGCAAACAGCATTTGCCGCAGCCGTCGCACAAGGCTTCCCACTGCCCGCGATCCAGCGATTCGAGCGGCGCTTCCCAGAACGGCTGAGTGGAACCTATCGCACCCATCGGTTAATGTCGTCCGCGACCTGCTGAGGGGTGCCATCAAAGGGCAGCAGCGCCAGCGGCTCTCCTTCCGGTCCGAACAAATAGGCCTGCCGGCTATGGTCCACCAGATATTCGCTCGATCCCTCGTCCTTGCGAACATCATAAATGATCAGATATTTTTTGGCGACAGCGGCGATTTCCTCGGGCGTGCCGGTCAGACCGATCAGCCGCGGATGGAAAGCGGCCACATATTGTTTCAACACAGCGGGTGTGTCGCGCCCGGGATCCACCGATATGAAAATCGGCTGGATTTTGTCGCTCAGGGCGGGATTCTCTTTTTCGGCCTGCTTCAATCCGAGCATGATATTGGCCAGATCGACCGGACACACGTCCGGGCAATAGCTGTAGCCGAAATACATGATGCGATATTTGCCCTTGAACTGTGTGTCAGAGGTTTTGCCTCCATCCTGGTTGGTCAGGGTGAAAGAGCCACCGATCTTTGCCCCCGCAAGCGGCGGTTCTCCATTGGCGGAAACGCTGCCGTCCGGTGCAGGATTGCAGGCAGCCATCAGCGTCAGCAGCCCGGCGACCAGGATCATTTTTACTTTGTTGGTGATATTGTTCATTACGCGGCCAGACATGGTCTGCTAGTTGATCAATTTCAACAGATAATTGATAAGCGGCGCAGACAGCAGATATCGGGAAAGACTCGCCGGTTAATGAAATGGGGCTAAAAATGTTCAGTAAAGATTCTTCAGGCGCACGCGCGAGCGGCGGGTTTCTCTTTTTCCTGCGCTATGTGTGGATCGCTGTGGCTGCAATTTCCTTTTCGGTACCGGCCGCAGCGCAATTTTCGGACAGCTATAATTTTCTGAAAGCCGTCAAGGACCGTGATGGCGAAGAAGCCACTAAATTTCTCAGCCAGCCCGGATCGGTAATCGTCAATACGCGCGACCGCACGACCGGTGAGACTGCCTTGCATATCGTTGTGGAGCGGCGCGACATAATCTGGGTCGGTTTCCTGCTGCAAAAAGGCGCCAATCCCAATATCCGGGACAAAGCGGGCATGACCCCGCTGATGCTCGCCACCCAGCTTAAATTTTTGGACGGCGCCAAAACCCTTCTCGCCAATAAAGCGGACGTGGATGAAACGAATAATCATGGCGAGACCGCGCTCATCCTGGCGGTCCATCTGCCTGATGTGGAACTGGTTCGCCTGCTTCTGGCAAATGGTGCAGACCCGGACCGGACCGATACGCAAGCCGGCCTGTCGGCGCGCGATTATGCAACGCGGGATCGCCGGGCTGCGAGCATATTGGCGGAGATTGAAAAGGCCGACGCCGAGAAGAAACCGGAAACCACGGAAAGATTCTTCGGGCCGCAAGGCTGATCCGCGATTATCGGTAGCCCAGCTCGTCCGGTCCTGACTCAGGACTGATCCAGCCGCTGGAGACTGCGGCGCGCTGCATGGCTCGCCGGGCCAGCCGCATGGTCTCCGTCTTGCGCCGCGCCGGAGCGAGCGCGTTGGTCGCAGCCGGACGCACCATTTCCGCATCATAAGCATCGGCGATGATCAGTCCGGTGCGTTCGGGCAGAAAATCCGGTCCATGGACCGGCGAAGCGTCAAAACCGCTCGGCAAAGCCCAGTAGAACCGGTCACAATATTCCAGATATTCGGTCCATTTGCCATCGCCGAGCAAATCGCTCCGCGCTACCTTGATCTCGACAATGACAATCTGTCCCTTGGCATCGATTCCCATCAAATCGGCGCGGCGCCTGTTCCGCAAACTGACCTCGGGTAGCACCATGATATCGTGGCGCAGAAACATGCGGGCGACGCCGCGGGCGACAGCCTGAGCCCCGGTCAGATCGGCAGAACTGGTCAACAGGCCAGACGAATCATTGATCGACATCATCGGCCATGGCTAGAACATAAAAAGAACAAAGGAAAGGCCCCCATAGGGGAGCCTTTACAAATCCGAACTTTCCGGCCGCCTAGCGATAGAAAATATGATTGTCGATTGTCGCCAGGCGCTTGAGACGCCAGCCCGGAGAGACATAGCGTGCGTGAAAGAAAAGCGCGCCTTCAACGGAGCTTTTCCAGCCATCGTTCATCGCGATCTTGGCAATCGCCACCGCGTCGCGCCAGTTTTGTTGTCCGGTCTTGATCGGAGGCATTTTGCCGCGACGGACAAAAGAAAACTGGCTGCGCTGGAAAACCACGCCGCAGATGCTGTCCGGGAACCGCGAAGATTCGACACGGGCCAGAACAACGCGGGCTACGGCCAGCTGGCCTTGCAGTGATTCACCCTTGGATTCAAAATAGACAGTGCCCGCGAGACATTGCATTTCTTCATCGAGCGAACCATCGACCGATTGCTGTGCCACCAACTGACGCAGGGATTCGGCACCGTCATCGATGAAGTCACCGGTGCCAGCAAAATCGCGTTCGGCTTCACCATTGGCGATTTTGTCTGATTGCACGACATCCTGGGGAATCTCGGCGACAACTTCCCGTTCTTCGCCAAAAATAATCGCCTGATTGGATTCATCTTCTGCCAGCAGGGCCGGATCGACGAAAATCTCGGCTTCGGGCGTGTCATCGCTTGCTTCGAGGGCGAAAGACGCATCGGTGAACGACAAGGCCGCCACCGCAGTAAGGGCAAGCGACAAGACGCTTGTTGCACGAAAAATTTTGCTCATTAACCTATAACATTATGCGGTGAGCCCAGAGCAGATTATGACATTCTCGTCAAAACCGCCGAAAACAGACCCTGAAAAATCAAGGCGTGGGCCTGTTTCTGTTCTCCCCGTCTGCGTGTTTACCGCCTGTCATTTCCGACACCGAAACGGCAACCTGCGCATCAAAGTTGAGCGCCAATTATGGTTCTGGGGATTAAAGTCAAGTTTACTGACCCATTTCGGCGATGAGCCGTTCCGCATCCGGGATGTCCAGTTCAATTAACCACATATCGGGGTCAAAACTGAATCTCTGGGCGATATAGTCAGGTAATTCTTTATGGTTTTCAGTGTCTTGAGGCCATATCTGTTGCCAATTGGGCTGGCCATCAAGCGACGGCATATTCTCCAGAAGCCTAGGGTTTCCCCCCTTTTCTACGCATTGGATGAGTATGGCTCCGGATATTCTGTCGCCCTTTTTCAGCACCGCACCGAAGCCGCCATTCTGGTTTACCAGCCTGAGCAGGGTTTTGACCTTCATGTCCGCAGAAAGCCGCGGTTCAATCATCCTTCTTATAGCCGGGCAAGGATGCCAGCGGGATATGCGAGCGCATGAAGGTCCCGGTGCCGCGGGCGATTTCCTCGCCCTCACTATCGATCAGTCGCGAATCGGCGACGAACACCCGTCGCTTACCACTCACCCAGCGGCCTTCAGCGGTGACCGGACCGGATTTGAGCGGCTTGGTAAACAGCAGATTGAAAGCGGTGGTCAGGATGAACCGGTCGGACACCAGACTGTTGGCGGCATAAAAGGCGGCATCATCGAGCATCTTGAAATAGGCGGTGCCGTGCACCGCGCCAGCAGCGTGATAATAGCGTTCATCGACATCAAAGAATATGCTGGCCTTGCCGGCCTCCACAATTTCCAGGCGAGAATTGAACAGACGGTTTATCGGCGCTTCTGCATATAGCCGTTCCAGTGCCCGGAAATGTTCCTGGGCCCCGCCACCTTCGCTATCGGTTGCAGTCTCAGCGGTCATGACCAGAGCTCAGGCAGCCTGCTGCTCTGGCTGCTTGTTCAGCAGCGCATAGAGCGCATCCTGACCCGATGCGCCACGAAGCTTGGCCACCATATGTTCATCCCGCAAGAAGCGCGAGACGGAAGCCAGAGCCTTCAAATGCTCGGCCCCGGCTTTTTGCGGAGACAGCAGGGCAAAAACCAGATCCACCGGTTTGCCATCGTGGGCATCGAAGGCAACGGGCTCGGCAAGGCGCAGAAAAATTCCGGCGCAATGTTCGATACTGGCCAGTTTCGTGTGCGGTATGGCGACTGATCGTCCAAAACCGGTCGAACCGAGCGCTTCGCGGGCGACCAGACCGTTGAGAATGCTGTCGGCATCCAGATGATAGCATTCCTGTCCGACGCGAGCGATTATCCGCAGAATATCTTTCTTATCCGTCACTTCCGGATAATCCCGCACCGCAGCGAGTTCCAATCTAACGGACAAATCAGTCATCAATCTTTCCTTTTATCCCGGCACAACTCAGCCAGTTCAGCGGCTATGCCAGAATTCGGACTCCGCTACATGTTGGGCCAGCGATCAGAAAAACCGGTCAACCGACCGTTTAAATAATATGTCGCGCTCAGCGATGCGGCTCTACCCAACCAATTGTGCCGTCGGAGCGGCGATAAACCATATTATGGGCGCCAGTGCCAGAGTTTTTGAACAAAAGTGCGCTGGTATTGCGCAAATCCATCATCATCACTGCGTTGGAAACGCTCGCTTCGGGAATGTCGGTGCTGGTTTCGGCGATGATCGGAGGAGATTCGCCATTAAGTTCGCTTTCATCTTCCTCTTCGAACGATTCAAAGACCCGATAGGCCGCTTCTTCCTGCTTCGCAGCATATTGTGCCTGAAGATGGTGATCATTGAGCCGCCGCATGTAGCGGCGCAACTGCTTTTCAATCTTGTCGGCAGCCTGTTCGAATGCCTGATGGGCATCGCCTGCTTCGGCATCTGCCTTCAGCATCAGGCCCTGCATCACATGTGTCACAATATCGCATTTGAATTGCGCGTGCGGCGCTTTGCTGACGGTAACATTGGCGGATATCGCCTTGGCGAAATATTTGCTGGCGATCGCATTCATCCGATCATCGGCATGGGTTTGCAACGCATCGCCAGTATTAACCTGATGTCCCGAAACACGAACTTCCATATTACTCTCCTCTATATTCTGCACCGTTACACAATCTGTGATGCAGTTAAATCTCCGTCCAGAGAGGGTCCTTGATGCCCTCGATGAAAATCTTGTGCCGCGCCAGTTCTGCTGAGTCAGCCTGATGGTCTCGCGGTGTCATAAATGCCCTCCGCTCGGCACGCTGTGATGTTGGTCGCAGGCTGGCAATCGGGTTGTTCCGCTTGCTATCTTCTGCCAGGCCGAGGCCGATCTGTCGGCCACCGGTCAGTTCGATATAGAGCTGGGTCAGCAGTTCCGCATCCAGCAAAGCACCATGTTTCACCCGGTGGCTGCGATCGATCCCATAGCGGGAACACAATGCGTCGAGCGACAATTTTGCGCCGGGATGCTTGGATTTGGCAATCGCCAATGTGTCGATCATCCGAAACCGGGAAATCGGCTGGTAACCGCACAATTGCAGTTCGGCATTGAGAAAATTGAAATCAAACTGGGCGTTATGGGCAACCAGCTTGGCATCGCCGAGAAACGCCAGCAGTTCTTCCGCACCGTGGGCAAAGAGTTTCTTGTCGGACAGAAACACGTCCGAGAGCCCGTGGACATTCTCGGCGGCCTTGGGCATCGCCCGTTCCGGATTATAATAGCAGTGAAAGCTTTCGCCGGTTTCGATCCGGTCAATCATCTCGATACAGCCGATTTCGACCATGCGGTCACCATTTTGGGGATCAAAGCCGGTGGTTTCGGTGTCGAAAATTATTTCCCGCATAAAGACGATATCGGACTGAACATTGGGTTACGCAAGAGATGCTTTCAGTTTCTCGACAAGTTTCTGCACCTGTCGACGCGTTTCTGCGTGAGGCAAGGATGTATCGATCACAGAATCGGCCTTTTGCCGTTTCTCCGCATCCGGCATTTGCAGCGATTTTATCTGTTCGAATCGTTGCTCGCTCATCCCCGGCCGGGAGAGAACGCGGGCGCGCTGATGATCGTCACCGGCCGATACCACGATGACATGATCCACACCTCCGGCACCGCTTTTTTCGAATAGCAGAGGGATGTCGAACAATATCAATGGCTGATCCCGATTCTGCTCAAGAAATTCCTGGCGCATCGCCGCCACCGCCGGATGAATCAGCTTTTCCAGCCGCCGCAGGGCCACCGGGTCACCGAGCACCGCCGCTCCCAGCTTTTGCCGATCCACCCCGCTGCTGGTCGTGGTTCCCGGAAACAGGGCTTCGATGTCATCGACAAGAGCGCCACCCGGACCCTGCAACTGATGCACTGCGGCATCGGCGTCAAACAAAGGCACACCTTCGTCGACGAACATTTGTGCAACCGTGGATTTTCCCATCCCGATCGATCCCGTCAAACCGACGATATAAGGCCGATTCGCTGCCATCAGGCGTTCAGCAATTTTCTGAGCTGGGCATCATCTTCCATCGGCGGTGTTGCGCCAAAAAACAGCTCGAACGCTAGCGCTGCCTGACCGATCAGCATGTCGAGACCATCGACGACTGCCAGATCGCGTTTTTTGGCGGCGCGCAAAAGACCTGTTTTCAGCGGCGCATAGACCAGATCATAGACCAGCGCATCGGCGGGCAAGGGATCGAGATCCACCTCGAGCGGTGGTTTGCCCGTCATCCCGAGCGGGCTGGCATTGATCAGCAGGTCCGCCGCCGGCAATCGCGCGTCCATCGACAAGACACTGCCCTTGACCGACGCCTGCATCAGCATGCCCGATGCTTTCAGACCGCTGCGCGCGACGATGGTTATTTCGCCAATCCCGGCTTGTTTGAGCGCAAATATCACCGCCCGCGCGGCACCGCCTGCCCCGATCAGGATCGCATGTTTCCCCGACCAGTCGGTATCGGCGATCGGTGCCAGAAAACCGGCGGCATCCGTATTTGTGCCGATCAGACTGCCATCCGATTGCTTGACGATGGTATTCATCGCTCCGATCTTCTCACGCACGCCGCCGGGATCGTCGACCAGATCGAGCATGGCTATCTTGTGCGGTATCGTCACATTGCAACCGCGCCAGGCCGGATCGGCGCGACGCTGTTCAATATAGCCGGGCAGTTGGTCAGGCGTGACATGGCAGGCGCGATAATCGGCCTTGATATCCAGCCGTTCGAGCCAGAATTTATGAATCAACGGCGACTTGCTTTGCGTGATCGGATCGCCGATCACCTCGGCATAAGGAATATCTGTGGTCATGACGGCAAAATAGACCGGATGCGGAGATAGTCCAGCAAATGCAGGAGCGGCAGCCCCATGATCGTGAACTGGCTGCCGGCGATGGCGGAGAATAGCTGAGCGCCCCTGCCCTCGATTTCGTAGCAGCCAACGCAGTGACGGATATTGTCCCATTCCGATTCGACATATTGCTCGATGAATGAATCGCTGAGCATGCGGACGGAGAGCGTCGCAACGTCAATATGCCGCCACACCGCGATCCCCTGTTCAGCAATGACCGCTGCGCTGAACAGCTTGTGCTTTCTGCCCGACAGCAATTTCAGATGTGCGATCGCCTCGGCGGGATCGGCCGGCTTGTCGAGCATCATGCCATCCTCCAGCGCCAGCACCTGATCGGCACCCAATATCAGCCCGGCTCCGATTCTTTGCGACAGCCGGACCGCCTTGGCCTCGGCCAGCGTATCAGCGAGATTGCGCGCGGTCACGCCTTCGCTCTTCAACCCGTCCTTGAGCGCATCTTCGTCGACATTGGGCGCGATTGCCTCGACGGCAACGCCGGTCGCGGTCAGCATGGCCAGCCGCGCCTTGCTTTTGGAAGCCAGTATCAGGCGTGCGTCATTCATCGCCAATGACCCTGTGCATATCGCCGGATCCGACATGGCGTTCATTATAGAGATTGATGATCGCCGCTGCCGATTCCTCGATCGAACGCCGGGTCACATCTATCATCGGCCAGCCGTTATCGGCGAACATGCGGCGGGCATATTGGGTCTCTTCCTTGACCTTTTCTTCATTGACATAATCGGTTTCCGGCGCCTGATTCAGCGACAGCAAACGGTTGCGCCGGACCTGCACCAGCCGAGAGGCACCGGTGATCAGGCCGACGACCAGCGGATTTTTCAGATGGTAGAGCGAATCGGGCGGCGGCGATTCCGGCACGATCGGAATATTGGCGGTCTTGTAGCCGCGGTTGGCGAGATAGATCGACGTTGGTGTTTTCGAGGTTCGCGACACACCGGCCAGCACGATATCGGCTTCTTCCCAATTTTCCCAGCCAACCCCGTCATCATGGGCAATAGTGAACTGAATCGCCTCGACCCGGGCGAAATAGGCCGCATCCAGGATATGCTGGCGGCCTGGCCGGGCCTTGGCTTCCTGACCCAGCATGTTCGACAGGGCATCGGTCACGGTATCAAGCGCCGGCACCGACGGCAGCCCCAGATGCCGGCATTCGCGCTCGAGTTTTGCTCTGATATCACGGTTGACGATGGTGAAGATAACCAGACCGGGATTATCCGCGACTTCGGTCAGGATTCGGTTGAGATGCTTTTCCGAGCGGACCATAGGCCAGAAATGCTTGATGATCTCGACCCCGTCAAACTGGGCAAGCGCGGCCTTGGCGATGTTTTCCAGGGTCTCGCCGGTTGAGTCCGAGAGCAGATGAAGATGGAGCCGGTTCATCCGCTAAGCTTTGTGATTTCACAGGGGATAAAGCAAGGGATGAAAATGTGGATAAGTAGTCCCGTCACATTCTTCCCCGATTCCGGCAAATCCATCCACAGCGGGCCAACATTGACAGATTCAATCCACAGACTGTGGATAATGGGGATGAAATTTCGGAATCGGTTAAATTTGCGTTAACCGCCATCTGTCAATCTGTTTGTATTTGCGACGCTGGCGGGTTACCGCCTTTTCCACGCTCTATCATCAACAACAATTTAAAATATATACTAATATAATATAATGGATGACCATCTCTTTATGCCGAATGGAATCGATTCACAGAAAATTTTGCTGCAGACATTGCTTGGCAGAAAGACCGAACGGACTCCCGTCTGGCTGATGCGCCAAGCAGGCCGCTATTTGCCGGAATATCGGGAATTACGCGCGCAAAAAGGCGGGTTTCTTGAACTCTGCTATGATGCCGAGGCTGCGGCGGAAGTCACATTGCAACCGATCAAGCGATTTGCTTTTGACGGGGCGATCCTGTTTTCCGACATTTTGATCGTGCCCCATGCGATGGGTCAGAAGCTCTGGTTTGAAGCAGGAGAAGGACCCCGTCTGGCACCAAGGTTGCTGGATGCGTCTTTGGCCTCTCTAGAGGGCGCTCCTGAGCATTTTGAAGCCATATATGCAACGGTTCGTGCCGTTGCCGCACAGCTCGACGATAAAACGACCTTCATGGGCTTTGCCGGAAGTCCGTGGACGATCGCGACTTATATGGTCAACGGGCAGGGCAGCAAGGACCAGGCAGCGACGCGCCGTTTTGCCTATCGGGATGAAGCTGCTTTTTCCGAACTGATCAACGCGATCGTTGAGAATACGGTCACCTATCTGCTTGGCCAGATCGAAGCCGGCGTCGATGCCGTGCAATTGTTTGACAGCTGGGCTGGATCTTTGTCTCCGGTGCAATTTGAAAAATGGGTGATTGCGCCCAATGCGGAAATCATTGCGCGGTTGAAAGCGGTTCATCCCGATCTGCCGATCATCGGCTTTCCAAAAGGTGCGGGTGCCAAGTTGATCGCTTATGCGAACGAGACCGGCGCCAGTGCCATCGGTCTCGATGAAACGGTTGATCCGGTCTGGGCCGATAAATATTTGCCGGCCGGACTGCCGGTGCAAGGCAATCTTGATCCGCTGGCCCTGATCGCTGGCGGCGAAGCTCTGGAAACTTCGGTGCGCCATATTCTGGACGTTTTCCAAGACCGGCCGCATATTTTCAATCTGGGTCACGGGATTTTGCCCGACACGCCCATTGAACATGTCGAAAAGCTGCTTACACTAGTCAGGCAATGAATGAAATTCTGTCCATGCTCTATCTCTGGTTAAAGTCAGCCCATATCATCTTTGTCATCTTCTGGATGGCAGGACTGTTCATGATGCCGCGTTTCTTTGTCTATCATCAGGAATGCGCCGCCGGTTCGGACGAAGACCGCAAATGGATCGAGCGCGAAGGCAAGCTCCGCAAAATCATTCTCAATCCGTCGCTGGTCATCACTTGGGTTTTGGGCCTGGCTCTCGCTTATAATATCGGCGCCTTCGGCCAGGGCTGGTTCCACGCCAAATTGCTCGTGGTGTTGCTGTTGACCGGCTATCATGGCTGGATGATCAGCTATGTGAAAAAGCTGGCCCGAGGCGAGCGGACAATGAGCGACAAGGCATTGCGGCTGGTCAATGAAGTGCCAGGTATTACCGCCGCGATCATCGTCATCTTGGTGATCATCAAACCCTTTTGACCAGGCCTGGTTGACAGTGAAATCACAAAGGCGTAATTAACCGCCAAAGCCCGTCCGGGCGACCTTTCATGTGAATCGAAGACAGCAACACGCTGCGCACATGCGAAATGAATATACAACCTCCTGATATATCTGGATAAAATTCCATGCATTTAAAAGAATTGAAGAAAAAATCGCCCGCTGACCTGGTCTCGATGGCCGAAGAGCTGGGCGTCGAGGGTGCCTCCACACTGCGCAAACAGGATTTGATGTTCGCGATCCTCAAGGAACTGGCGGACAATGACGAACAGATCATGGGCGTCGGCACGATCGAAGTGCTGACCGATGGCTTCGGCTTTCTGCGCTCGGCAGATGCCAATTATCTCGCCGGTCCCGATGATATTTACGTTTCGCCCAATCAGGTCCGCAAATTCGGCCTGCGCACCGGCGATACCGTTGAGGGCGAAATCCGCGCCCCGCGTGATGGCGAGCGTTATTTCGCGCTGACCAAGCTGATCTCGATCAATTTCGATGATCCCGATGCTGTGCGTCACCGGGTCAATTTCGACAATCTGACGCCGCTTTATCCGGATGAAAAACTCAAGCTCGACAGCCTCGATCCGACCGAAAAAGACAAGTCTGCTCGGGTGATCGATATTATTTCGCCGCAGGGCAAGGGTCAGCGCGCGCTGATCGTGGCGCCACCACGGACCGGTAAAACCGTGCTGCTGCAGAATATTGCCAAGGCGATCACCGACAATCATCCGGAAGTCTATCTGATGGTGCTGCTGATCGACGAGCGGCCGGAAGAAGTGACCGACATGCAGCGTTCGGTGAAGGGTGAAGTGATCAGCTCGACCTTTGACGAGCCCGCCACCCGTCACGTGCAGGTTGCCGAAATGGTGATCGAAAAGGCCAAGCGTCTGGTCGAGCACAAGCATGATGTTGTCATCCTGCTCGACTCGATCACCCGTCTCGGCCGTGCTTATAACACCGTTGTACCAAGCTCCGGCAAGGTGCTGACCGGCGGTGTCGACGCCAACGCGCTGCAGCGTCCCAAGCGCTTTTTCGGTGCTGCGCGGAATATCGAGGAAGGCGGTTCGCTGTCGATCATTGCGACCGCGCTGATCGATACCGGCAGCCGGATGGACGAAGTGATCTTTGAGGAATTCAAGGGCACCGGCAACTCGGAAATCGTGCTCGATCGCAAGGTTTCGGACAAACGGATCTTCCCGGCGCTGGATGTCGGCAAGTCCGGTACCCGCAAGGAAGAATTGCTGGTCGAGGACGAGAAGCTCAAGAAAATGTGGGTACTGCGCCGTATTCTCATGCAGATGGGCACGATCGACGCGATGGAATTCCTGCTCGACAAGATGAAGGATTCAAAATCGAACGACGATTTCTTCGACAGCATGAATCAGTAAAACTGCCTGATTGCCCCGGTGATCGTCGAACATGCTATCTTGCAGGTCCGGCCGGGGCAGTCGGCAGCTTTTGAAGCGGCCATGGTGGAAGCCCGGCCGCTGATCGCCATACAGCCGGGCTTTCGGTCGATCGAGGTCCGAAAGTCAGACGATGATCCGGAACAATATTTGCTGCTGGTCGTTTGGGACAATATTGAATCGCACCGGGACGGTTTCCGCAAATCGACGGAATATCAGCACTGGCGCGCCTTGCTTCACCCGTTCTACGATCCTATGCCGGTCGTGAACTATTACGGACGATCGATTTTGTCATGATGGACCTGCTTTCCCTGTTCTCCGCCGCGACCGGTCTCGGTTCGATTTCCGATATCTGGGCAGCGATTGTCCATGATTTCTCCAATATCGGGTCGCCCGCCGCGCTGGCCGCCTTTGGCCAGGTCGTGCTGATCGATCTCGTATTTGCTGCCGACAATGCCATTGTGGTTGGCGCCCTGGCGGGCGGTCTGCCGGCGGATCAGCGGCGCAAGGTCATCCTGATCGGCATCGGCGCCGCATTGCTGCTGCGCATATTGTTCGCGCTGATCGTGGTGCAGCTGTTGCAGATTGTTGGCCTGGTGCTGGCTGGTGGCCTGTTGCTGCTCTGGGTGGGCTGGAACTTTTACCGCGAGATTTTCCACACGGGTGAATCTCCCGGTTCGGAAGAGATTATTGGCGACGAACATAGCGGCATAAAGTCCACCAAGACCTTCTGGGGCGCCGTGTGGGGCGTGACCGCCGCCGACGTGTCGATGAGCCTCGACAATGTGCTGGGCGTCGCCGGCGCAGCGCGCGAGCATCCCGGGATTCTGGTCATCGGCCTGCTGCTGTCGGTCGCCCTGATGGGTCTGGCTGCCAATGTCATCGCCAAATATATCGAGCGCTACAAGTGGATTGCCTATCTGGGTCTGGCGGTGATCGTCTATGTCGCCGGCAAGATGATCTATACCGGTCTTATGGGTGACGCGCAGACGATTGGGGTTTTGACGCTGTTCTAATTTGAATTGAACAAGGTCCTTTGC
>JAGPVK010000333.1 GCA_018067055.1 Sphingomonadales bacterium
AATTGGCCAGCGACGAGCTGGGACTGGTTGATATTTCCGGTGAAGATGTGCGGGCCTTTTACTGGTCGATGGAGGATTGGGGGGCCAACGCAACATCGCCGCCAGCCTATGGCAATGACCCCGACGCCGGCGTGCTGATGAAACAGGCGCTGGCTCGCTACCAATGGGATGACGAAATCGGCTACGGCCTCAATGAACGATCAGGATAAGGACAGGATATGACCGAACAGCTTATATTTACCGCTGAGGACGACTGCTATCATCAGCTGTCGGACGACCATTATGAAACCGAGACCAACTGGTGGTCGTTCAATATTCCCGAACGGAAAATCGGCTGCTGGATTCATGCCCCTTATTATCAGAATCGCAAAGCGGTGACCTGGCGGATTTTTGCCTGGGATGACGAGGGCTTCGATCCGGCACGCATGGCTTATTATCGCAAGGTTGAGGAAGCGGCGATGCCCGACGATCCCGATCTGCGTGACATCACTTTTCCCGGCGACAGGAATGGCCCGGGCTACAGCCTCAAGATGCTGGAACCGGGCATGAAATATCAGCTGCAATATGAAGATGCGGCGCGTGGTTTCGCGCTCGATTTTACCCATACGGGCCTGCACGAACCGCATCGCTTTCCCCCGGGCCGGCCGCCGTTCATGCAAACCCCGCATTTCGACCAGTTGGGCCATGTCGAGGGCTGGATGACCTTGCGCGGCGAGCGTATCCGGATTGACGGCATCGGTGTGCGTGATCGGACCTGGGGCCCGCGCGGCGGACCCTATGCCGCCTCGCCGAAGAAATATGCCAGCGACATGGACCGCGTCAAACATCCCGGCGGCGCGCGCTGGCGGGAGGTCGAGCGGGAAAAGGGGCGCGGACGTATCCAGTATATATTCGGCCATCGCCGTGATGGGACCGGCTTTCTCGGTTTTGTTCGTCTGCAGGATTCCGATGCCCAGGGATGGGCGCCGATGAATGCCGGCTGGATTCGGCGGGATGGCGAATTCGGCACGCTGGATGCAAGCAAATCGCGCATGCGCAGCTTTCGCAATCCGAAGACCGGATGGTGCACGCATATGCAGGTGGAATTGGTCGATGAACTGGGCCGCGAAATGATCAGCGAAGGCTTTGCCGTGAGCACGATGAGTGAGGCCGGCTATGGCGTAAATCAGCTGATGCGCTGGGATATCGACGGTGGCATTGGCTGGGGCGAGGATCAGGATGTCTGGAACCCGACTCATTTTGTCCGGATGCTGGATGCGCTGAAGGCAACGGCCTGACCGCGATGTTGGCCAAGCTGTCGCTACCGCTGATGTGCGCGCCGATGAGCTTTGCCTCTTCGGTGCCACTCGCCACTGCCTGCTGCCGCGCTGGAATCATTGGAGGCTGGCAAGGCGGCACCGCGACTTCGGACGAAATTTTTACAGATTATGTGACGGCACTAGAGGGCATTGAAAGCGGGCCGCCAATCGTCAACCTGCCCGCGCGCTGGGCAGTTGATCCCGCCGCCGCCGATCGAATCGCCATGCTCGAACGCGCGCGTGTGCCGCTCGTTCTGTCCAGCGTCGGCGATCCGTCCGCGCTGGTCGAGCGGGTCCATGGCTGGAGCGGGCGTATTATTCATGATGTCACCACCATGAAACATGCGGAAAGGCGATCGCGGCTGGAGTCGACGGGCTGATGCTGACCTGTTCCGGAGCGGGTGGGCATACAGGTTTTCTGACCCCGATGGCCTTCGTTCCGGCGGTACGAAAAACCTTCGCTGGCATGCTGATTGTGGCTGGTGGGATTGCAGACGCGCACGGCATTGCTGCTGCACTGGCGCTTGGCGGTGATATTGCCTGCATGGGAACACGCTTCATCGCTACACCCGAAAGCGGGGTTGTTGAAGGGCATAGGTTTATGATTCCAGACGTCGGGGTCGATGACATAGTCGCGTCGGCGGCAATGAACGGGGTGCCTGCGCACTGGATGCGCCAGTCGATCGAAGCGGTCGGACTCGATCCAACAACATTGCCGGGCGTCCGCTCGCCGATGCCGCAAGGGGTCAAGCCGTGGCGCGATATTTGGAGTGCGGGGCAGAGCGTGGGCCTGATTGATTCAGTCGAACCAGTTGCCGATCTTGTCGCCCGGTTGACGCGTGAATTTGAAGCGCTACCGGCTATTCCCGACTGGCGGGCGCGGATTTCCGCAATTGCCAGCGGCTGGGATTGGCACAACGTCTGACCGATTCGTCCAGCATGCTTGGCCTCCGACGCATTCGGCATCGCGGCATAGAATTCTTTTATATCAGAGGATCGGGCAACTGATGGGCGCTATCTGCTTTTTTCCGGCTTTTCGGCAATTACAGGATATGGCGCTGGTCTGTGGCGACTCGTGATGGTTCACCTCTTGTCACGTGTGAATAAGAAGTATAACTAGGTTATATAGGTAAGCAAAAAGGATATAGGGATGGCTTTCAAGACGCGGATCACGGAAATGTTGGGAATCGAGCATCCGATTGTCCAGGGCGGA
>JAGPVK010000337.1 GCA_018067055.1 Sphingomonadales bacterium
GAACGTATCCAAAAAGTAGCTGAGATTATTGAAAGTGGATCAGATGATACGATTTCGGATAAAATAGCGGAAAAACAATGACAACCACCCCGATCACCGAAATGACCACCCGCGCGCAGGATATTTTCCGCGTCGTCGTCGAATCCTATCTCGATAATGGCGCCCCGGTCGGGTCGCGGACCATATCCAAGGCACCGGGGCTCGAACTCTCCCCCGCCTCGATCCGCAACGTCATGCAGGATCTCGAGGAACTGGGCCTGCTCGCCGCACCGCATACCAGCGCCGGGCGGGTGCCGACCGAACTCGGGCTGCGCCTGTTCGTCGACGGCATGATGCAGGCAGCGGAGCCTTCGCAGCAGGAGCGTGACGCGATCGAGCGCCAGATTACCGAGCAGGGCCCGGTCGAAGACGCGCTGCGCGCCACCACATCGATCCTGTCCGGCCTGTCTTCCTGCGCCGGGCTGGTGCTGGTGCCCAAGCGCGAGCCGTTGCTCAAGCAATTCAATTTCGTCAAACTGTCCGAAGGGCAGGGGCTGGCGATCCTCGTCAGTCAGGATGGCGGCGTCGAGAACCGCGTGCTCGATCTGCCGCCAGGCGTATCGGAATCGGCGCTGGTCGAGGCCGGCAATTTTCTCACCGCCCGCTATGGCGGCAAGACCCTGTCACAGGCGCTGTTGCAACTGGACCGGGAGATCAGCGCCGGTGAACTGGCGATCGACAAGGCGTCGGAAGAACTGGTCAAGGCCGGCATGGTTACCTGGAGCCGCGATCCTTCCGACCGGCCGGTATTGATCGTCCGTGGCCAGGCCAATCTGCTGCAGGATAACAGCGCGCTGGCCGATCTTGATCGCGTGCGCCGGCTGCTCGACGAGCTTGAGGGCAAGCAGGAAATCGCCCGGCTGCTCGACAACGCCCGCGATGCCGAAGCAGCGAAAATATTTATCGGCGCGGAGAATAAATTATTCTCGCTTTCCGGCTCATCTGTGATAGCGGCGCCCTACAAGGACGGCGACGGACAGGTGGTCGGCGTGGTCGGCGTAATCGGCCCGACAAGGTTGAATTACGCGCGCGTCGTACCCATGGTAGACTTCACCGCGCAAACCCTGTCGCGCTTACTGTCGAAATAATGAAAATAGAGTGATTTGAGCAATGAGTGATAACAAGCAGAATCCCGGCCAGGAAAATGGCGATGCAGCGGCCGCAGCCGAGCTGGACGGCGTGCCGGAGTCGATGAAAGCTGGCGGAGAAGGCGAGAGCCCGCAGCCGGAAAATTCCGACAACCGTATCGAGGCGCTGGAAAGTGAACTGGCCGAAGCCCAGCAAGCGGTGCTCTACGCTCAGGCCGAAACCCAGAATGTCCGCCGCCGTCTCGAAAAGGACGCGCAGGACGCCCGCGCTTATGCCGCCACCGGCTTTGCCCGCGACATGCTCTCGGTAATGGACAATATGCAGCGCGCGCTCGAAGCCATTCCCGCCGAGGTCAAGGACGAGGAAAAGTGGAAGGGCCTGATCAACGGCATCGAGGCCACCGGCCGCGAGCTGCAATCCGCGTTCGAGAAAAACGGCATCAAGCGCGTCGCCGCCGTCGGCCTGCCGCTTGATCCCAACCAGCACCAGGCGATGGTCGAAATCCCGACCGACGAGCATGAGCCCGGCACCATCGTGCAGGAAATGCAAGCCGGTTACGTGATCAAGGACCGGTTGTTGCGGCCGGCGTTTGTCGGGGTGGCGAAGAAGGTGGAGTGATAATGGCGGTGGTAAACCACGGATGATCGGAATGTGACCGTCATTTGGTTGCTCATAGCGGCTGTAATTGCGGCATTGATCTATCGCTATGTTATCGAACGATATTTTGGACCAAAGCCTGTTGAGGATCTGCCTGACGGTTCCGATTATCGGGTTTATACTGACCAGTATGATACCATATTGGATGCTGTGCAATATCCTGAATTTCTTCGTGCGCGATCTGAACCAAATGCCACCTATGTTCCCGAAGCGATAGACGAACGACCGATCAGGCAAGGCGATTGGCAGGAACTGGTGGATAAATATGACGACTTGTTCAAAACGCTAAACAGCAGCTGGCTCTCGCTCCAAGCCGATCTCGATAAACTGCAGGATCAGGCGCACGGGACGGCAATAACGCTTTTGTTGGATCAATCGGGCTCACTGCTGGGCGATAAAATCTTGCATTTGGCTGCCGCCACAAGATGGCTGGCCGAGGAATTTGAAAAACGAGATTTTGCTTTCGAGATTTTGGGCTTTACCACATCCATGTGGAAAGGTGGACAATCACGGACGCAGTGGTCGGCTGATGGGAAGCCGGAGTATCCCGGGCGGCTGAATGATCTGCTGCACCTAGTCTACAAGTCATTTGACGATAAGTTTTCAGAAGATGCCATCAAAACGATGATGCATCCTCAACTGCTGCGAGACAATGTGGATGGGGAGGCCCTCCAATGGGCGGCCAGTCGATTGGAGAGCCGTCACGAGCCCGGGAAGATTTTGGTGATTGTTTCAGATGGAGCGCCGGTTGACGATTCGACCTGGATCCAAAACGGCCCGAGCTTCATGAAACGCCACCTGTTCGACGTTCGGGCCGCGATTGCAGAGGCTGGTTCGATTCAGCTCGGAGGCGTTGGATTAGGGTATGAAGTTGATCAATATTATCCCGTCTCGGAAAGCAGCAAGGATTTGGCCAAGATACCTGCAATGATAATCGACGTCTGCAAAACACTTGTTCTGAACTCAAAAAAATGAAGAAGTGGCGCTAATCCCTCATGCCAGCGCAGGCTGGCATCCAACCCGCCTGTGGGAGTCTCACTACCCTTGGTTTAGGCCCCAGCCTTCGCTGGGGTGACGGTTGTTCCTGCCGCCGCTCAAAAAATCGAATTCCCCATCCCGCCATCGACCACCAGGCTTTGC
>JAGPVK010000339.1 GCA_018067055.1 Sphingomonadales bacterium
GAAGCAGCCTCCGGGCAGGGCTCCGCATCAAGTGCGGAGCACAAACAGCTTTCCTACACGCCCGAAAAGGCCGAAAAGACCCTCATAGACGCGCTCGACGCCGCCCAGCCGCAAGTCACCGCGGCGATTGAGGCGGAACAGTTCGAAACCGCAATGACCGCGCTGGCCGCGCTGCGCGAACCGATCGACCGGTTTTTCGAGGATGTCACAGTCAACGATGATGACCCTGCAAAACGTGAAGCCCGGCTTGCCTTGCTCGCACGCTTTCGCAATGCCGTCCATCAAGTCGCTGATTTTTCGAAGATTGAGGGCTAGAAACATTGGCGACGATTGCGAGAACGGAACTGAACTAAAAGCCCCTCCTCTTCAGAGGAGGGGTTGGGGTGGTGTCTAACCTCACCCACAAATTCGGAGACTGGCATCGAGCCAGCCTCCTCATAAACCACCCAGTTGCGGTTCGCCACCGGGTATAACATGCCCCCGGCATGTTATAGAATTGTCCGGGGGACAATTCGACCCGGTGTCAAACCGCAACTCCCTCCTTTAAAAAGGAGGGGTTAAAAGAGATGAGGCAAGAATGACCCAATATGTATATCGTTTCGGTGGCGGCATGGATGCAGATGGCGCACCTTCCGACAAGATCGAAGCCCGCAACCTGCTCGGCGGCAAGGGCGCCAATCTCGCCGAAATGGCCAATATCGGACTGCCGGTTCCTCCAGGTTTCACGATCTCGACCGAAATGTGCACCCGCTATTATGCCGAGGGTGGCCAATATCCGGACAGTGTCCGCGATGAAGTGGCGCAGGGCGTCGCTCATATTGAATCGGTGACCGGCAAAAAGTTCGGCGATGCGGCCGATCCGCTGCTGGTCTCGGTCCGTTCCGGTGCCCGCGCCTCGATGCCCGGCATGATGGACACCGTGCTCAATCTCGGTCTCAACGATGACACCGTCGAAGGTCTGGCCAAGACCTCCGGTGACGAACGTTTCGCCTGGGACAGCTACCGCCGCTTCATCCAGATGTATTCCGACGTGGTGCTCGAGCTCGACCATGATGCTTTTGAAGAAGCGCTGGAAATAATCAAGGAAGACAATGGCTTCTTCACCGATACCGAGATGGAGTCTAAGCATTGGAAAGCGCTGGTTGCGGAATATAAGGGCCTGGTCGAGAAACTCTGGGGCAAGCCATTCCCGCAAGACGTCAATGACCAGCTGTGGGGCGCGGTCAGCGCCGTTTTCGGCAGCTGGCAGGCGGAACGGGCCAAGGTCTACCGCCGGCTTAACGATATTCCGGGCGAATGGGGCACAGCGGTCAACGTCCAGGCGATGGTGTTCGGCAATATGGGCGATACCAGCGCTACCGGCGTCGCCTTCACCCGCAATCCATCGACCGGCGACAGCGCTTATTATGGCGAATGGCTGATCAACGCGCAGGGCGAGGATGTCGTCGCCGGCATCCGCACCCCGCAATATCTGTCCAAATCCGCGCGCGAAGAGGCCAATGCCAAGCCTTTGTCGATGGAAGAGGCGATGCCGGAAACCTACCAGGAACTTGCCGCTGTCTTCGATCTGCTCGAACGCCATTATCGCGACATGCAGGATATCGAATTTACCGTCGAGCGCGGAAAACTGTGGATGCTGCAGACCCGGTCGGGCAAGCGCACCGCCAAGGCGGCGCTGAAGATCGCGGTCGACATGGCGCATGACGGCCTGATCAGCGAGGAAGAAGCGGTGATGCGGGTCGATCCGATGGCGCTCGACCAGCTGCTCCACCCGACGCTCGACCCCGAGGCCGAGCGCGATGTGCTAACCACCGGCCTGCCGGCCTCTCCCGGTGCCGCCAGCGGCCTGATCGTGTTTGACAGCGACACCGCCGAACGGCGCACCGAGATGGGCGATGACGTGATCCTGGTGCGGACCGAGACTTCGCCCGAAGATATTCACGGCATGCATGCCGCCAAGGGTATCTTGACGGCGCGTGGCGGCATGACGTCACATGCTGCCGTGGTCGCCAGAGGCATGGGCAGACCTTGTGTTTCCGGCGCCGGCACGGTGTCGATCAACAATGAAACCAAGAGCATGAAGGTCGGCGATCGCGAGCTCAAGGAAGGTGATCTGCTGACCATCGACGGCAGCAACGGCCAGGTGATGGCTGGTCGCGTGGCCACCATCCAGCCGGAACTGGTTGGCGATTTTGGCGTGCTGATGGTCTGGGCCGACAAGGTCCGCCGTCTTGGCGTCCGCACCAATGCGGAAACCCCGCTCGATTGCCAGGTGGCGCGCGATTTCGGCGCCGAGGGCATCGGCCTGTGCCGGACCGAGCATATGTTCTTCGACGCGGACCGGATTACCGCCGTGCGCCAGATGATTCTCGCGCCCGACGAAAAGGGCCGCCGCGCCGCTCTGGCCAAACTGCTGCCGGAACAGCGCAATGATTTCCGTCAGATTTTCGAGGTCATGGTCGGTCTGCCGGTGACCATCCGGCTGCTCGATCCGCCGCTGCACGAATTTCTGCCGCATCATCAGTCGGAATTCGAGGATGTTGCGAAAGCCGCCGATGTCGGCGTCGACACGCTGAAACAGCGGGCCAGTGAATTGCACGAGTTCAACCCGATGCTCGGCCATCGCGGTTGCCGTCTTGGCGTCACTTATCCCGAAATCTACGAAATGCAGGCACGGGCGATCTTCGAAGCCGCCTGCGAAGTCGCAGAAGCCAGCGGCGAAGCACCGATTCCCGAAGTCATGATCCCGCTCGTCGCCACCGCCCGCGAACTGGAACTGATGAAGGATGTGGTCGACCGCATGGCCAGGGAAGTGTTCGCCGAAAAGGGCCGCGAGATCGAATATCTGGTCGGCACGATGATCGAGCTGCCGCGCGCTGCCTTGATGGCTGACAAGATTGCCGAACATGGCGAGTTTTTCAGCTTTGGCACCAATGATCTTACCCAGACCACTTTGGGCGTGTCCCGCGACGATGCCGGACGATTCCTCACCCAATATGTCGACAAGGGCATTTTCCCGCGCGATCCGTTTGTCAGCCTCGATATCGAGGGCGTTGGCCAGCTGATCGAAATCGCCGCCGAACGGGGCAGGGCGACCCGCCCCGGCATCAAGCTCGGCATCTGCGGTGAACATGGCGGCGATCCCGCCTCGATCGCTTTCTGCGAGAAAACCGGCCTCGATTATGTCAGCGCATCGCCCTATCGCGTGCCCATCGCGCGGCTGGCCGCGGCGCAGGCGGCACTGGCGCAAAAATAATAGGGGTAGTCCGCACTTGATGCGGAGCCCCGTGCCAGGCAGATATCTCTTGCCGCCAGGGCTCCGCATCCAGTGCGGAGCACGGATGCGCCAGGAATGTTCAGATTGTTGAGGCGGTAGGGCAATTATGGGTTGCCAGCGGGGCCTTCACCCCCTATCTGCACCGTCTGGTTAGCGCCCATAGCTCAGCTGGATAGAGTACTTGACTACGAATCAAGGGGTCGGGAGTTCGAATCTCTCTGGGCGCACCATTTTCCTTCTTTTGTCAGACCATGCACCAAGGTGCACTTGCGCATGGCCCGACGCTGGCCTAGTTTGTTGGCATTGCACCCGATGAACCGAAGGACCTGTCTTGGCCGATTATTCCCACACGATTGCCGACGCGCTTGCCGAGCGCGAAGCGAAGAAAATCCCGGTACCCGACGAGGTCCAGGATGCCGTGCGCACGCTGCTCCGCTGGTCCGGCGAAGACCCGGAACGCGAAGGCCTGATCGACACGCCAAAGCGCGTGGCGCGGGCGTGGAAGGAATATTGCGAAGGCTATGCCGAGAACCCGGC
Organism: Sphingomonadales bacterium; assembly: GCA_018067055.1. Lineage (GTDB taxonomy): Bacteria > Pseudomonadota > Alphaproteobacteria > Sphingomonadales > Sphingomonadaceae > Parasphingorhabdus. The sequence continues at coordinate 3,815 of JAGPVK010000339.1, forward strand.
CATGCATCTGGCGCGGACCTTTGAGGAAGTCGGCGGCTATGACGAACTGGTGCTGCTCAAGGACATCCCGTTCCACTCGCATTGCGAACATCATATGGCGCCGATTATCGGCAAGGCCAGCATCGCCTATATGCCGACCGACAAGGTCGTCGGCATTTCCAAACTGGCTCGCGTACTTCACGGATTCGCGCGGCGTCTGCAAGTGCAGGAACGGCTGACCGCCGAAGTTGCGGAATGTATCTGGGACAATTTGAAGCCCGCTGGCGTTGCCGTAGTGATCGAGGCGCGCCACAGCTGCATGACCGCCCGCGGCGTGCGCACACCGGGTGTTTCGATGACCACTAGCCGTCTGCTGGGTTGTTTCCTTGACGATGCCCGTAGCCGCGAGGAAGTGATGAGCCTGATGGGCTATTGATCAATGCGGCGGATTGTTCCGCATGATGAAAGACATCGATGCCTCCAGCATTTTCAGCCGCGTGTCGGCGCTCGACAGCCAGTGATCCTCACCCTCCAGTCCGAGGAATTCAAACGGCTTTCCGGCATCTTTGAGCGCATCGGCCATGGTCTGGCTCTGGTTATAAAGCACGACGGTATCGTCCTTCCCGTGGATCAGCAGGATCGGCGCGTCGGCCTGGTCGGCGAGGCGGGCCGGTGATATTTCGGTCAGCGAACGGCCCTTGCCGATTTCGGATCGCAGCGACCGGATGAGGGTCTTGTTGCGGCCGCTTATCTTGACATCATCGCGATACATAAGATTGAGATCGCTGATCCCGGCCACCGACACGGCGCAGCGATAAAGCCCCTGTTGCAGGGTTACTCCCGCCAGGGCGGCATATCCGCCATAGCTTGCGCCCATGATGCAGACCCGCTTGCGGTCGATTATCCCGCTTTTCACCAGTTCCGCCATGCCGTCGGAAATATCGGTCTGCATCTTGCGGCCCCATTCGCCCTCGCTGGCCTTCTGGAAGGTCGCACCTCGATTTGTCGACCCTCTGAAATTGGGCTGAAACACGGCATAGCCGCTCGCAGCAAAGGCCTGTGCCCACCAGTCGAAGCGAATGTCGTCATGCGCGGCAGGGCCACCATGGGGGAACATGATTGCCGGCAGATTCTTTGCCTCTCGTCCCGGAGGCAAGGTCAAAACGCCGTCCATTTTCAGGCCGTCTTGCGCGGTGTAGGAAATCAATTCCATTTTTCCGACATCCTCGATCCGGACCTGCGGATATTCCGAACCCAGTTGCTCGGCTCGCATATTGGTCAGATCGACCAGCCACCAGCTTCCGGCATCCCCGTTGCCGCTGGTGGAGACGACGACTTTGGTGAAATCCTGATTCCAGTCTTCCAGGCGCATATGATATTTTGAAAAGGCGCGGCGGATATTGGTTGCCGCTTTGGTCAGTCTGGGATCAAAGAAGACCATTTGATCAGCCCCGGATTTTTTGCGGTAGCCAAGCAGCTGGTTGCTGCGAGGATCAATATACCAGCGATCGATGGAGTCATTCTGGAACCGGCGCACCGACTCGCCACCGGCCAGAGCGACTTCGTAAACCGAATGGGCTTCATTGTCGCCTTCGCTGCGATAGTAGAAAACCGATGCGCCATCGCTACCCAATGCGATCAGGCCGATTTCGCCGTTCGGATTGCTCGCATCGGCGATCGATTGCCCACCACTATTTTCGATCGACCATTTGCCGCTGTCGCCTTGATAATTGAGTTTGGCTGCCACGGACCCCTGTCCATCTAGCAACCAGTCACTATAGGCATTGGCTCCCGGCTTTTGCTTGTCGACCTGTCGGTCATACATTTTTTCGAGATCGATCTGGAAAACCGTCTCGCTATTGTCACTCAATTCGAAGCTTGTCCCCCGCGCATCGCGATCAAGCGACATGCCGCCAAAATAGCCTTTCCATTTCCCGTCCAGCAACCGGGTGCCATAGCGGCCGATGATCGTGTTCGCGATACTCTTCTGTTTCCGGAAAACCCACTCGGTTTTGTTGTTGCTTACCCCATGCACCAGAATTTGGGTCAATTCCGCCTTGTCTGCGGTAAACCCGAATCCAAGCGCTTCGGTCTGGCTGATAACAATCAGGATATATTCGTCACCGGCCCATTCAATGTCTCTGACTTTGAAATTGTCCAGTTCGATGATCCTGAGCGGTTTGGTTGCGCCTTCCAGAATCATCAGCTGTTTCTTGCCGTTCAGCGTGCCGATGATCGCGACATATTTGCCCGATCTGGAAATTGCCGCTGTTTCGAAACCGGGCAGTTCTCCATAAGCGCTGAGCGGAGGCCGGGCGATTGAAATGGCTGGATCGATCAGCAGAAGGCCGATCAACATGATGGCACGGCTTAGCAATCTGATCATGAATATCCCCCGATTCACAACATCCTAACCGCAATTGTCGGTCAGGAAAAGTCGGGCGGC
>JAGPVK010000358.1 GCA_018067055.1 Sphingomonadales bacterium
GGATCGCCAGATGCTGGACCCCGTCCAGCAAGGTCGCCACCGCATCGATATCAGGAATATTGGCGGCGTTGATCAGCGTCGCCATGCCAAGACCGGTTTTCTTCTTGAGGCCCATCTGGCCAAGAACGGCACCGGCAAGGCTGTGGGTCAGGTTATCCAAATTTTTTCTCGCACGAAGGCACAAAGGGCTTCCATGCCTAGCTTCGGAAATAGTTATTTGCCAGACGTTTGAGGCCGTCTTTGAAAGTGGCTGCGCCAAAGTTCATCAGGAAACCGAGTGGCAAATCCATCAAACGCAAATAAGTGATCACCTGTTTGGCGTGAACAGGAGCGTATCGTTCGGTAGACTTGAGTTCAATCAGGATCTGGTTTTCAACGACCAAGTCGGCACGAAAGGCTTCTTCCAGAACTCGACCTTTGAAGGTGATGGGAATGATCTTCTGTCGTTCGACAGAAAGACCCTTTTCTTTCAAACTCTCGGAAAGCAATATCTCATAGACGGATTCGAGCAGGCCGGGCCCAATATCCCTGTGCAGGTGAAACCCGCAATCCACCGAGATTTTGGCGATAGCTTCAAGACTTTGCACAAACTCATCTTAGTGCCTTCGTGTCTTCGTGCGAGTCCCAAAACTTTACAGTTCCGGCCCGTCCTCCGTCACCGTCCAGGTCTGCCCCTTGTTCAACAGCCCCTGCAAATCGGGCTGCTTGCCAACCGCTGCAGCCTTATTCTGCGCCACCACCGCGGCTTCAAAGGTCGGCCGCGGATCATCATAGAGCACGCCGAGTGCCATCGGGAACGCGCCAAACTGCATTTCGACCAGCATATGGGCCACCGAACGATTGGTGACATCATGGACGATCACACCGGCCGCCTCCCAGTCGCCGTCGACGACATCGACCACTTCCAGCTGCAGCGTCTTGTGGTTGAGCGTGATGCCCTTCTCGCCCTTGGAGAATAGCATCGGCTCACCGTCCAACAGATGCAGCTGCGTGTCGGCTGCGGTTTTCTTGGCGGCAAATTCCTCGAACACATCCTTGTTATAGACGATGCAATTCTGGAAAATCTCGATGAAAGACGTACCCTTGTGCGCGTGTGCCGCTTTCAGCACATCGGGCAGACCCTTGTGAATATCGATCCCGCGAGCCACAAACCGCGCACCAGCGCCCAATGCAAACGCACAAGGCGATGCCGGCCGGTCGACCGAACCATAAGGCGTCGACGGGCTTTGCGTGCCCTGACGGCTGGTCGGCGAATATTGGCCCTTGGTCAGTCCGTAGATTTCATTGTTGAACAGCATCACCTGGCAATCGAGATTGCGACGCAGCAAATGCATCGTGTGATTGCCGCCGATCGACAGCGCATCGCCGTCACCGGTGATGATCCACACGTCCAGTTCCGGATTGGCCAGCTTCACACCGGTCGCAACCGCAGGCGCACGACCATGAATCGTATGGAAACCATAAGTTTCCATATAATAAGGAAAGCGCGAGGAGCAGCCGATACCGCTGATGAACACCGTCTTGGACGGATCGGCACCCAAATCCGGCATGGTCCGCTGCACGGCCTTCAGGATCGCATAATCGCCACAGCCCGGGCACCAGCGCACTTCCTGATCGGTTTCCCAGTCTTTCAGCGTAGTCGTGATTTTGGTCATCTCGTTCATGACAGATTCTCCTCAATCGCCGATACAATCTCCGCGATGGTGAACGGCTGGCCGGAAACCTTGTTTACCGGCTTCGCATCGACCAGATATTGGTCGCGCAGGATGGTCTTCAACTGCCCGGTGTTCATTTCCGGTACGATGATCCGGTCGAAACTCTTGAGCAAATCGCCCAGATTTTTAGGCAATGGCCAGATGTTGCGGATATGGACATGCGCGACGTCCCTGCCCGCCTTGCTGGCGCGCGACACCGCCTGATGGATCGGGCCAAAGGTCGAACCCCAGCCAACGACACATAATTTGGCGCCAGCCTTGCCGAACGCAAGATCCTGATCTGGCAGGCTGTCGGCGACGCCGAGTATCTTGTCGCGGCGGATTTCGGTCATCGTCTGGTGGTTGGCCGGACCATATTCGATATGACCGGTATCGACACCCTTTTCGATGCCGCCAATCCGGTGCATCAGACCCGGTGTTCCAGGCTTGATCCATGGCCGCTTCAAATTTGCGTCCCGGCTATAGGGCAACAAGGGACCTTCGGGTTTTTCGGTCATGAAGCTGACCGGGAAACGCTCAAGCGTGTCGACATCCGGAATTTTCCAGGGTTCGGCCGCATTGGCGATATAGCCATCGGTCAGCAGCATCACCGGTGTCATATATTGCACCGCAATCCGCACCGCTTCGATAGCGCAATAGAAAGCATCTTCGGGCGAACGCGCGGCGATCACCGGCATCGGGGCGTCACCGTTGCGGCCATAAACGGCCTGATAGAGATCGGATTGCTCGGTCTTGGTCGGCAGTCCGGTCGACGGACCACCGCGCTGAGAATTGACGATCACCAGCGGCAATTCGGTCATGATCGCCAGCCCCATGGCTTCGCCTTTCAGCGCAATGCCGGGACCGGAAGAAGAGGTGATGCCCAGACTGCCGGCATAGCTTGCGCCAATCGCAGCGGTAATCGCCGCAATCTCGTCTTCGGCCTGGAAAGTGGTAACGCCAAATTCCTTGAGCCGCGCCAGATGATGCAGGATCGCCGAGGCCGGGGTGATCGGATAGCCACCAAAAAACATCGGCAGACCAGCCAGGCGGGCACCCGCAACCAGTCCCAGCGACAGCGATTCTGCGCCCGACACGGTGCGATAGGTTCCCGGCTCGGCTGGAGCTGCTGCAATTTTATGGTGTTGCAGATGACCACCACCCAGACCGTCACCTGAAATTTCTGCGGTCTCGCCATAGGCATGACCAGCATTCAAAGCGGCAATATTAGCATCCGCAATATCCGGCAATTTGGCGAATTTGCCTTTCAGCCATTGCACCACAGGTTCGCGATCACGTTCAAACATCCACAGCGCCAGACCCAGCGTCCACATGTTCTTGCAGCGCAGCGCTTCCTTGTTGCCAAGTCCGAACGGTTTCACCGCATCCAGCGTCAGCTGAGAAATATTGAGCTTGAGCAACTGCCATTTGGCGAGCGAACCATCTTCCAGCGGGTTCGTGTCATAATGGGCTTTGTCGAGATTGCGTTTCCCGAATTCGCCTTCATCCGCGATCACCAGCCCTCCGGGCCGGACCGACTGGACGTTGGTCTTGAGCGCAGCCGGGTTCATCGCGATCAGCACATCCGGTTCGTCACCGGCGGTTTCAATTGCGCGCGAGCCGAAATTGATCTGAAAGGCGGACACGCCGAACAGCGTTCCCTGCGGCGCCCGGATTTCTGCCGGAAAATCGGGGAAAGTGGCAAGGTCATTGCCCGCCAGTGCGGTCGACAGCGTGAACTGCCCTCCGGTCAGCTGCATCCCGTCGCCGCTATCGCCAGCGAAACGGACGACGACATTCTCTGCGCCGTCGGCATTGGGGTTATTCGGTTCTTCCTGCTTCAACGCGGTGGCCATGATTAAATTTCCGTGCCTTTGTTATTATGCAAACCGCTCTAGAGCAGCAATAGCAGGCGCTTCAAACCACAAAAACTAATAGGGATAAAGCATTTGTTTGGGCATCCGGTTCTGATTAGCGCTTGCCTAGTGAACATGGCCTGATCTAATCGACCGGTTAACCGGTTGGAGAAGAGAGATGACTGACGCTTACGTTCGCCCCGATGTACAAATGATTTTGACGATGATGGCGCAATCAGACCAGCCACTTATGTCCGAAGTCGAACCCGCGGCTGCTCGCGAAATGTATAATATGATGGCGGCGATGCTGGAGGCAGACGCGGTCGATCTCGCGCGGATCGAGGACCTGTCATGCCCCGGTCCGGCCGGCGACATCGCGCTCAGACTATATGACAGTCAGGCTGAACGAAACGAAGCAACGCCGGTCATCATTTTCTACCACGGCGGCGGCTTTGTCATCGGTGACATCAAATCGCACCACAGTTTCTGCACCTATATCGCGCGTGAAATGGACCTTCCGGTCATTTCCGTCGATTATCGACTGGCACCCGAAGCGCCCTTCCCTGCTGCGCCGCAAGACAGTCTGGCGGCGACACGCTGGGTTGCAGACAATCAGGCGCAACTCAAACTCAAGATCAGCGGCTTGATTCCATGCGGCGATAGCGCTGGCGGAAACCTCGCCCTGGTGGTCGGGCAGGTGCTGGCCGCAGAACCCGCCTCGGTTCCCATCGTCGCGCAATTCCCGATCTACCCTGCGACCCGCATGGATGCCGAAGGCGGATCGATGGACGAATTTGCCGAAGGCTTTCTGCTGACCAAAGAGAGTATGGAATATTTTGACCGCCAATATGCGCCAAAGGACGACGACATTCTGGTCTCGCCTTATCTTGGCGATCTTTCCCAATCGCCGCCAACGGTGCTGGTCACGGCAGGCCTAGATCCCTTGCGCGATCAGGGCCGCGAATATGCCGCAGATTTGATCCGCCACGGTGTGAACACCACTTTTATGGAAATGCCCGGCAACGTCCATGGCTTCATCAATATCCGCAAAGCCGTCCCGTCCGCAGCGCAGGATGTCGACAAGATGATCGCCGCATGGAAAACCCTGATCTCTGCGCTGCCATCATAGATTGCAACGGATGCCTAAACTTTCCATTATCTTAGCCATCCTGTCGATGACTTTTGTCACCCATGCGCACGCCCAAATTCTGGATCAGACGCAACTGGAGCCAGAAGCGAAAATGCTTCGCGACATTCGGGTGAAAGAGCCGGACAGGAGCCTGAGTCTGAGCGTGCCCCTCTATGGCGGTATTTTGAAATTTAATCT
>JAGPVK010000280.1 GCA_018067055.1 Sphingomonadales bacterium
ATGGCAATGGAGGCGTTTCTCGAGGCCTTCCATGTGTTGGAAACCCATAGCCAGGCGGTGCAGACGGCTGCCGATGCCAACGCGCAATATGATATTTTCGGCAAGAATGTCAGCCGCTTCATCCACGCCATCGGCAAGCCCAGTCCGCATCTGAAACAGCCGGTCAGCGAAAAGCAGATTTTTGCCAAGCTGGGTCGCGACCCGGAAATGCTGCCCGAGGGTGCCGAGGCTCGCGCCCACCATGCCCAGCTGCTGCGCGAGGAATATGGTGAGCAGTTTGACGTCGATCTGTCCGGCACATCCACCGCCGAGATGGTGGACAGCATCGAATATTTCGTGTTCCCGAACGCCTTTTTCTTCCCCGGCATCAGCATTAGATTGTGCTACCGGTTCCGGCCAATCGATGCTGATCATTGCCTGCATGAAATTCTGCTGCTGCAGCCGGTCCCAAAGGGCAAGCCGCGCCCTGCCCCGGCCAAGCCGATCCGGCTGGAAGTCGAGGACAGTTACACCACCGTTCCCGGATTTGATCTGGCCGATATCCTCGATCAGGACACCGACAATCTGATGATGCAGCGCAATGGCGCCAAGGCATCACTGAAGGGTGGCAAGGGCGCGCAATCCCTCGGCAATTATCAGGAAGCGCGCATCCGCCGCATGCATCTCACACTGGACGAATATCTCGACCGATAGATATTAGCCAGCAGATGGCCGATGCGCATCATCGGACCAGTCCTGCCGCGCCGCCCATTGTTCCAGCGTCTCGAATTCGACTTCGGGCAACCGCCGCTGCATATAATCGGTATCAACCTTGAACGGTTCGGTCGGCGACTTGTTGTTATAATGATAGAAATCAGCGATGCTTGCCGCCATCGGCGCTCGGCTCTCCTCCGGCATCGAATCGCCGAGCGCCTTGACCAGCAATTCCCCGAATTCTTCGGGTGTGCAGGGATCATAGCGGATTTCACGACCGAATACACGCGACAAGGCGGCGGTGACGTCGGTCGGCTTCAGACGTTCCGGCCCGCCAATATTCATCCACGCGCCTTCCATGTCCGGACGCTCCAGCGCCGCGGTCATGCATTTCCCAACATCGTCCAGACTGATCCAGTTCGCCTCGAGATGCGGTTCATGCGCATAGACATAGCGATCTTCATGGACGATGAAGGGCCGCGCCCAGTTGGTCAGCAGATTGTCCATGAACAGTACCGAGCCAAAGACCGTTGCCGGAACGCCCGAACGGAACAGCGCGTTTATCGCCGGGGTGTTGGCTCCATAGCTGTTCGCCTCGCCCGGTTGATCGGGTATCCAGCCGGAGGTGTTCCAGACGAAACGGTCGACACCGACGGTGGCGGCGGCATGACCCATTTTCCCGACGAGCTCCGATCGCGCGCCGGGCGACTGCAGCGGATGGGTATAGAAAACCGCATCCGACCCTTCGAGCGCCGGGATGAACGTGGACTCGTCATCGAGGTCGATGACGCGCGCTTCATTGGCGACATTGCTGCCGCCCAGATCAGGCGTCTCGCTGCGCGATAGCGCCCGAACCTTGTAGCCCGCTGCTGCGAGTTGCCGCATCTGCGCCAGGCCTTGCCGCCCCGTTGCGCCCACTACCGATACCAAAGTCATTACCGTCTCTCCCTATCATGTTGCCAAGGATAGGACGGGGTTTGACAAGCCTCAATACTACTATTGGACAGGAACGCCCGTTCAGGGCGCCTTGGGCGTAAAGCCGATATGCAATTCTTTCAGCGAACGCAGCAGGAAATGCGGGTGGATGGCGAAATCATTCTTGCCCTCGATAAACCACATGTCCTCGAACCGGTCGACCACCGCGGTAAAGCCCCAGATCAGTTCACGCCGGGCGAGCGGCGCGCCGAGACAATGGTGGACGCCGGAGCCAAAGCCCATATGAGCACCGGCTTTCTTGCGCTCCAGGTCGATTTTCTCCGGACATTCAAAGACAGTCTCGTCGCGATTGGCTGCGGCATAGCGGATATTGAGCAGCGCGCCCTTCGGAATGGTGACACCGTGCATCTCGACGTCTTCGGCGGCAAAGCGCATCAGGCTTTGAACCGGCGATTCCAGACGCACCACTTCCTCGACAAAGGTCTTCATATATTTGTCGGGATCGCTCTTCAGCTGTTCCCAGACATCCTTGTTCTCGATCAACAGCCGGATTCCGGACGCCAGCGCGTTGGTAGTGGTCTCGCTTCCGCCGACGAAAGTGTCCGCCATCATTTCGGCGTGCAGTTCATTGTCGTTGAGCGGCCGTCCCCATTCCTCGATCACCCGGTTGACCAGTTCGCTGAGCAGGCTGTCATCAGGATTGGCCCGCAACCGTTCGAAAATCGGATGAAAATAATGCTGCCCCTCGATCTCGCGATCAACCATTTCCAGTTCGGACTCTTCGTCCAGCATCATCGAAATACGGTGAAAGAAAGCATCGGTCCAGCGCTTGATCTTCCACATATCCTCGCGCGGCGCACCCATTTGCTCGCCGATGATATAGAGCGGCAGCGGCACCGCAAACTGGCTGACCCAGTTGCACTCGCCATCCTCAATAAAGCCGTCAATCAATTCATAGGCCAAAGTCTCGACCAGCGGATCCATGGTCTTGATCTTGCTCGGCTTGAACGCCTCGTTGAACATCGCCCGCATCTGCTTGTGATTGGGATCGTCGCGGCTCGACAGGGTCGGCTCGGGAAGCCAGCCATTCTCTTCGAACCGCTGCTGCACCAGCTGCTGGCGTTCGGTGCTGCCGGTCTTACCGAACGAGGCGAATTTCTTCGGGCTGCTGGAGAAACCTTCCGGATCCAGCAGCACCCGGCGGACATCCTCGTAACGGGTGATGACATAGATATCCGTACCCGGCTGCTTGTAGACCGGCGCTTCCTCACGCAACGTCTTGTAGGCATCATAGGGACATTGCTGCGTTTCCGCATCGAGCAGATTGATATCGAGATCGGCCTTGGTCGCCATAATGGATTCTCCCTAACGCACCTGAATTTTTTCTTCACCCCATGGCGCGATGCTCTCGGCTTTCTGGAACGCCTCGGGCAATTCATCGACCATATGCAAGGTCGCTGCCAGCCGACCGAAGCCGACAAAAAAGGCACAAGTCATACCCAGTTCGACAATTTGTGCTTCACTGAAATGCTTTCGCAAAACGGT
>JAGPVK010000281.1 GCA_018067055.1 Sphingomonadales bacterium
GGTTTTGCCGCAGACTCGCCAAATCGTTTCCGTCGCGAGGAAATCCAGGGCAACGGTCTGTCCGGTCCTTATGCACTGTCGACGCGTGATATCCTCGCCAACAGCGAACGAATCACCCTGGAAACGCGCGACCGCTTTCGATCCGACCGGATCGTCGAACGGCGCGAGCTGACCCGGCATATCGATTATGATATCGACTATCTCGCTGGCAGCTTGCGCTTCCGCGAGCCGATCCTCAGCCGCAGCAGCGGCCTCGACCCGCAGTTCATCATCGCCGAATATGAGACATTGGGCGTTGGCGACCGCAATCTCAACGCTGGCGGCCGCGCCACCTATCAAAGTGCCGATGAAAAAATGAAAATCGGCGCGACAGCGGTGCATGACGAGAATGAGAGCGTCAAAACCGATATGCTTGGCGTCGATATTCGCTATCAGCCGGACCTCAAGACCGAATTTCGGGCGGAACTGGCGTTGACCGATAACGAGGCAAAAGCCGTCGCGGCAACCAATAGCGGCAATAGGGCGACTGCCTGGCTGGTAGAAGCGGAACATCACGGATCGAAGGTCGATATTCTTGCCTATGTCCGGCGTCAGGCATCCGGCTTCGGCCTGGGGCAACTAAACGCCGCCGAAAGCGGTATCCGTAAATTTGGTATCGATGGGCGGGTTCGCGTCCGCGAGAATCTTTCGCTGGCCATGACCAGCTATCAGGAAAATTTCCTGACATCGGGGGCGCGCCGCCGGGCTGGAACGGCAGAACTGGAATATCGCACCGACGGAACGTCGTTCCGCGCCGGTTTGGTCTATGCCAATGACCGGCTCTCGGATGGTACGGTGAACGAATCCACGCTCGTCCGGCTCGGCGCGACCCAGCGTCTGTTTGGCGGCAAGCTGGAACTGGATGCACAGACCGAATTTGCGCTCGGTGGTCAGGACGAAAGTATCGACTTCCCGGCCCGACACAGCTTTTCGGCCCGCTATGCCGTGACCGAGGACATCAAGATCATCGGCACCTACGAGATTGCCGATGGCGAGAATATTGACGCCCGCACTGCCCGGATCGGTGTCGACGTCAGCCCATGGAGCGGCGCGCGCATCGTCAGCAGCATGAACCAGCAGGAAATTACCGAATATGGTCCGCGTACCTTTGCCGCCTACGGCCTGACCCAGAGCATTCCGGTTGGCGACAAATGGACCGTCGATTTCTCGCTGGATGGCAATGAAACGATCAGCGGATTTGATCGCAGCGATGTCATCAATGATCAGCAACCGGTCGCCTCAGGCGGATTTCTTGGCAATGACGCGACGCTGACCGAGGATTTTCTCGCGGTCACCGCCGGTGCCACCTATCGCAACGCGGACTGGAGCTGGACCAGCCGGGCGGAATATCGCGATGGCGATACCAGCACCCGCTACGGCCTAACGACGGCACTGCTCAAACAGATTGGCGAAGGCAGCGCACTCGGCGCGCTGGCCAGCCTATTCATTGCCGAAGACCAGAGCGGAGTCAGCACCCGCGTGATCGAAGCCGAAGCCAGCTGGGCACATCGTCCTGCCGACAGCCAGTGGTCCTGGCTGCAAAAGCTGGAATTCCGGGAAGATCGCGTCCGCAATGCCGTCGCCGGTGCCTCCGGTCCGATCGGCGGCGCGCCGCTGCTGGTCAATGGCGATGTCACCTCCCGCCGGATCATCAACAGCCTGAGCGTCAATTACACACCAATTGGCGCGGATAACGGCCTGTTCACCGAAGCCGGCGAATATAGTCTTTTCTGGGGAAGCCGCTATGTGTTCGACCGTTTCGGTCCGGACGATGTCGAGGGCTGGAGCAATGTGGTCGGCGCCGACGTCAAGTTCGATCTGTCCGATACGCTTGATATCGGCGGCCAGGCAACCGCTCGCATCGGCAATGATTTTGACAGCATCGCTTATTCCGGCGGACCAAGCGTCGGTATCACCCCGTTCAAAAATGCTTATATATCGGTCGGCTATAATGTCGTCGGTTTTGCAGACCGTGACTTCGAAGAAAGCCGCTACACCCGCGACGGGCCGTTTATAACCTTCCGCCTGAAATTCGATCAGGAAAGTCTCGGCAGCCTGGGACTCTGAAGATGAAAGTCCTCCCCGGCACGGGGAGGGGGACCGCGCGAAGCGTGGTGGAGGGGGCCGCAGCGCCCGGACCAGAGTCCCCTCCGTCAGCCGTTCCGGCTGCCACCTCCCCGCAAGCGGGGAGGATCGATTCCTCCTCGAACCACGCTTCTTGGTCGAGAGAAACCATCCTCCGTCATTGCGAGCGCAGCGTGGCAATCCAGGGCGGTAAGCGCTGACGATTGGGGCAAGACGCTCTGGATTGCCGCGGCGCTACGCGCCTCGCAATGACGGAAATGCCCGTTAGCCGTGAGCCTGTCGAACCACGCCTTTCGAAACCTCCGACGCGTCAGTCCGCGAACAGCAACACCGGCGTTTCCAGAAAATGCTTGAGCGCCTGCACATAGCTCGCGGCATTATAGCCATCCACGACACGGTGGTCGCACGAGATGGAGAGGTTCATCAGCTTGCGCGCCTGAATCTCGCCATCGATGATCATCGGCCGCTCGACAATCTTGTTCGGTCCGATGATCGCCACTTCAGGGCGGTTGATGACCGGTGTCGTCGCGATCCCGCCCAACGGGCCAAGCGATGTCAGGGTCAGCGTCGATCCCGACAATTCCGCAGGTTTCGCGGAGCCGTTGCGGGCAGCGGCTGCCAGGCGGCCGATTTCCGTCGCCAGTTGCCAGACATTCATGTCCTGCGCGTCCCGGAGAACCGGCACCATCAGCCCCTGATCGGTCTGTGTTGCCATGCCGAGATGAACCGCACCATGCCGCGTGACGATCCCGGCTTCGTCGTCATAAATCGCATTCAGCATCGGAAATTCGGGCAGCGACTTGCAGATCGCGACAATCAACAGTGGCAGCATCGTCAACTTCGGCCGCTCGCCGCGATTGGCGTTCAGATCCGCCCGCATATCCTCCAGTTCGGTCATGTCGATTTCGTCAACATAGGAGAAATGCGGGATATTCCGTTTCGATTCCGCCATATTTTGTGCAATTTTGCGACGCATTCCGATAACTTTTATCACTTCATCGTCGCGTTTTTGCGAGCTACCGGACGGGCGATAGCCCTGCCCCGAACCATAGTTCAGATAGGCATCAAGATCGCTGTGCCGGATATGGTCGCCCTGGGCTTTCACCAGAGTCAGATCCACACCAAGTTCGCGCGCGCGCTGGCGCACCGCCGGAGTGGCGAGCACCTTTTCTGATCCGGTTTTCGGCGCTGTGGAAGGTGGAGGCGTGGCCGGCTCTTCCGAATCCTTCTGAGGAGCAGATTCTTTCAAGTTATCAGAATTAACCTCTTTATTATCAATAGCTTGATCTAATTCCACGACGTCCGGTCCAGCCTGATCCGGCGCACCAGAATCCTGACCGGATGCTTCCAGTTCTTCCATTTTGTCGGTATCGACATCACCCTCGACCTCGATCTCGACCAGCATCGAACCGATCGCGATGATGTCGCCTTCTTCACCGGCGACCGCGACAATCTTGCCGGAAACCGGCGCTTCCATCTCGACCGTCGCCTTGTCGGTCATGACGTCTGCCAGCTGATCGTCTTCCGCGACAACATCGCCAACTTTAATATGCCATTTGACGATTTCCGCTTCGGCAATCCCCTCGCCAATGTCAGGCAGGTTGAATATATATTTGCTCATGATTTCAAATCCCCGACAATTTTTTCCAGCGCTTCACCAATCCGCACCGGCCCCGGAAAATAAGCCCATTCCAGGCTGTGCGGATAAGGCGTATCAAATCCGGTAACCCGCTCGATCGGCGCTTCCAGATGATAGAAACAGCGTTCCTGCACCAGCGCCGAAAGCTCGGCGCCAAAGCCGCTGGTCCGCGTTGCTTCGTGCACAATCATGCAGCGCCCGGTCTTCTTCACCGACTTCTCAATCGTTTCTATGTCTACCGGTACCAAAGTGCGCAGATCAATGACCTCGGCGTTTATGCCATGTTCTTCGACCACCGCCTTGGCGACATGGACCATCGTGCCGTAAGCGAGAACGGTCACCGCATCGCCTTCGCGCACGATCTTGGCCTTGCCCAGCGGCACGGTATAATGGCCCTCGGGCACTTCGGACTCGGCAAATTTGGACCAGGGCAAGACTGGATTGTCATAATAGCCGGTAAACGGGCCGTTGTAGATCCGCTTCGGCTCCAGGAAGAGCACCGGGTCATTGTCCTCGATCGAAGCGATCAGCAGCCCCTTGGCGTCATATGGCGTGGACGGAATCACCGTTTTCAGACCGGACACATGGGTGAACATGGCTTCGGGCGACTGGCTGTGTGTCTGCCCGCCAAAAATCCCGCCGCCAACCGGAGAGCGCACCGTCATGGGGGCGGTAAACTCGCCCGCCGAACGATACCGTAGCCGCGCCGCTTCCGAGATCAGCTGGTCCATGCCGGGATAGATATAATCGGCAAACTGGATTTCCGGCACCGGCCGCAGCCCATAAGCGCACATGCCCACCGCCGCGCCGATGATGCCGCATTCGGAGATCGGCGTATCAAAGCAGCGCGTCTTGCCAAACTTCTCCTGAAGACCGGCGGTCGCGCGGAAAACACCGCCGAAATAGCCGACATCCTCGCCCATGATCACGACATTTTCGTCGCGCTGCATCATCGTTTCGAGGCCGCTGTTGATAGCCTCTATCATGTTCATGACGGCCATTTGATTTCCCGTTCCTTGTTCGCTTGCGCCGCCTGTTCCTTGAGATGCCAGGGCATTTCTTCAAACACGTCCTGAAACATGGTTTCAAACGGCTGGTGCAGACCATGGCCCAATATGCCGTTTTTGGCGGCTTCAGTGACCGCGGCCTTGACCGCTTCGAGACATTTCGCGTCCAGTTGCTCCTGCTGCTCGACGCTCCATACTCCGCGCTGGATCAGATGCTTGTTGAGCCGCATGATCGGATCACCGAGCGGCCACTCCTCACGCTCCTGCGCGCTGCGATAGGCGGTCGGATCATCCGACGTGCTATGGGCTTCGGCGCGATAGGTGAAATGTTCGATCAGGGTCGGGCCCTGATTGGTCCGCGCCCTCTCTGCGGCCCATCGAGTCGCGGCATAGACAGCCAGCGGATCATTGCCATCGACGCGCAACGCGGCAATGCCATAGCCAGCCCCGCGTGCGGCAAAGGTGGTCCGCTCGGCACCGGCAAATCCGGAAAAGGACGAGATCGCCCACTGGTTGTTGACCACATTCATGATCACCGGCGCATTATAGACCGCGGCAAATGTCATGGCCGCATGAAAATCGCCCTCGGCGGTCGACCCTTCGCCGCACCATACGGCGGCAATCCGGCTATCACCCTTGCTGGCGCTTGCCATTGCCCAGCCTACCGCTTGTGGATATTGCGTAGTCAAATTACCCGATACGGTGAAAAAATTGAGCTCTCGGGAACTGTACATGATCGGCAGCTGACGCCCCTTGAGCTTATCCGCCTTGTTCGAGAAAATCTGATTGACCATCTCGATCATCGGATAGCCGCGGACGAACAAAATCCCTTGCTGGCGATAGCTGGGAAAACACATGTCGTCCGCATGCAATGCCATGGCAGCGGCAACCGATGTCGCCTCCTCGCCCGTCGATTTCATGTAAAAGCTGGTTTTTCCTTGTCGCTGCTGCCGATGCAGCCGGTCATCAAAAGTGCGCAACTGAACCATCGTGCGGAGCATCTTGAGCAGTGTTTCATCGTCCAGCTTCGGATCCCATGGACCAACGGCCTTGTCGTCATCATCCAGCACCCGGATCATGTCATAGACCATATCCCGCATATC
>JAGPVK010000005.1 GCA_018067055.1 Sphingomonadales bacterium
CTTTGCGATGCCGCCAGTGAATATTTCGAGATACCGGTAACCCGGGACGATATTCAGTGGACCTATTCTGGCGTCCGCCCCTTGTTTGACGATCACAGCCGCAGCGCCGCGACGGTCACCCGGGATTTTGTCTTCGACTATGATAATGACAACGGTGCGCCGGTATTGTCTATTTTTGGCGGCAAGATCACGACCTATCGCGTGCTCGCGCTGCAGGCGATCCGGACATTGTCGGACGCGCTGGACGTCGATGGCGACGACTGGACCAAAAAGGCGCATCTGCCCGGTGGGGATTTTGCACCGGATGGCTTTGACGCGCTGGTCGACCAATATGCAGATCGTTGGAATTTTATCGACAGATCCAACTTGCACCGACTTGTTCGGGCCTATGGCACCGATACCGCAATCATGCTCGAGAAGGTTAAAGCCGTTTCGGATCTGGGTCAGCTATTTGGTGCCGACCTGTTTGAACTGGAGATTCGCTGGCTGATCGATCGTGAATTTGCCTGCACGGCTGAGGATGTCCTCTGGCGGCGTTCAAAACTGGGCCTGCATATGACCGACGACCAGCAACAGGCTGTGGCGCTATGGTTTGATCAGCAAGACCAGAAGACAAAGGCCAATCTAAACCTTTCCTGATTGACGGACCATGAAAGCAGTGGCAATAGCGGCGAATTCGGTCGATCTGGCGGTCGACCCGGAAATGCGGGTGTAGCTCAATGGTAGAGCAGAAGCCTTCCAAGCTTACGACGAGGGTTCGATTCCCTTCACCCGCTCCAGCCTCCCAAAGCACCCCGATATGGGCAAGGCAGCCTGTAAAATCTCGGCCCGGCGCGTGATTCAGCCCTAATCCATTTGCTTCATTGCCCTGCACCGCTAAGGTTCAGGCCAAGGGGAAGTCTGGTGTCTATGGTATTTCGAAAGCGATTGAAGTTGATGATCCTGGCGACCGTGATCGGCGTCATGCTCACGCCGGTACCAGTGACAGCGCAATTTGGCGGTTTTTTTGGAAAAAAGGCCAAGGACGATACAAGCGTAGAGCCCGCATCTGCTGAAGATGACGCGGCAGCCGTTCAGCCCGAAGACGGAGCTACCATCGCCACCAGTGAACCCGACCAGACAGCCGATCCGGCAGGAGCCAAGTCCTTCGACACCTTGTGCGGCAACGGTCAGGGAAAACCCGGCGAAACCGAGGTCAGAGAAAAGCGTAAAGGCATATTCGGCATGGCCGACCGGATGGCAAGCGTGACCCGGAAAATACCATTGGTCGGCGATTTTCTGGTCGATAGCGCCAACTACCTGTCCCAGTCTGTCGCCTGCCGTCTTTATCCGGAAGAACAGGAACAGGCTGCCGAAGCAACGCAGGAAGCCACCAGAAGTGGTGAAATCGGTAAAACCGTTGAGTGGCAAAGCACCGTTCGCGAGAATGTTTCCGGTAGCTCGACGGTTTCGTCAAGGAACCAGCGGGCCGATGGCACACCATGTATGGTGCTCGCCGACATCGTGATCGTCGACGGCGAGGAACTCAGGGTATCCAAGACCATGTGCAAGCTGCCGGGTTCCGACCATTACACCATCATGAAGGCTTGATCGAAAGCCGCGAGCCGGCTGCTTCCGCTACATTTCGTCGCTGACAACCGGGTTCAGAAAAGCGCAAGCCCAGAGGGCAGGGTCTTTGGTGATGTGTCGACCAGGACCGCCTGCACGGCCTTGAGCGAACCGATGAGATCGCCGGGACTGAATGGCTTCCGCAGGCAACCGACCGCAGATGTCGCATCGCGGTCTGCCGGACAGTTGCCACTGACGTGAAGCGAAGGAATATTCTGCTCTGCCAGCCAACTGGCTAGCGACAGGCCGCTGTCACCATCCGCCAGATTGATATCGACCAGAGCGAAATTGCATTCCCGCTCCTGGACAATATCCTGGGCTTCCGCGATATTGCTGGCACAGCCGGAAACGGCAATGCCATTGCTTTGCAGGATCGATTCCATTTCCATCGCCACCAGCAACTCATCTTCGACAATCAGAACGCGCATAGATTCATACCAACTCAAATTACACGGCCTCCCGCATCGGAGCGGCCTCGAACATGATGGTAAAAACCGTCCCCTGGTCGGATGCAGAGAATGTCAATTCGCCCCGCAATTGCTGGACCAGCGCATAAGATACGCGCATTCCCAGACCCGAGGAAGCAGCTGGATCAAACCCGTCGGGCAATCCCCCACCATCATCCTTGACCTCGATTTCGATTTTTCCATCATCGCTCCTACGCACAGCCAGCGAGACAGTTCCTTCTGCCTGATCATCAAACGCATATTTAAGCGCATTGGTGACCAGTTCGTTGACGACAATCGCCAGCGGTATCGCCTGATCGAGAAGCAGCATCACATCATCATCGCACTCAGCATGCGAGGTGACGGAATCATTCGGTTTCAAGGCTTCGACGGTGTCGCACACAAGGCTTTCCAGAAAAGCGCCCGCCTCGATCCGGTCATGCATGCTGGAAAGATAGAGCTGGCCATGTAAACGGGCGACAACACCGATACGGGCGCGCGCGTCTTCCAGATTATGCCGGAGCTCGTCCGATCCCTGGCCAGCCTGCAGCGACAACAGCGAGTTGACCAGCTGCAGGCTGTTCTTGACCCGGTGGTTGACCTCGTAAAGTAGCATGTCCTTGGCATCGAGCGCCTCTTTCAGTGCTCTTTCATTGGCACGGGTTTGGGTCACATCGCGGATCGTCAACACCGCCGCTATCTTTTTTCCTTTTTCATCATAGACCGGCCTGGCATTGCCTTTCGCCAGTATTTCCGACCCGTCGCCACGATGAATGATCCATTCGCTGTCAGCAGTGGTAATATTTTCGCGCACCGCGCGGGTCAGCGGCAGCTGCTCAACCGGAAACGGCTCCCGGTCCAGCGTCAGCAGCTGGAATGTCGAGCTATATTCATCGGGAGACACGCCAAGCTGTTTCTGGCCATGAAGGATTTGCGCCTTTTCGTTCATATAGACGATTTCACCACCAGCACCGGTGATGATCACGCCTTCTCCCAACTGATCCAGTATCGCCTGACGCTCGGCCAGCACACGCTCCAGCGCGTAACTTTGTTCCTTGAGCCGCTTCGCTGTTTCTTCCTGTTCGGAAACGTCGATATTGATACCGAACCAGCGGATGATCTGCCCGTTTTCATTCCGATGAGGGGTGATACGGGTCAGAAACGGCTGGTACGTTCCACTGGCACTACGCAGCGGGAAGGTCATGCTAAATGCCTCCCCGGAAGCGATCGAAGCGGTCCACGCCTCCATCACGTCAGGAAGTTTTGCTGGATCGTGAACGGATTGCCACCCCCAGCCTTCCATCTCGACCGGAGTAGTTCCACAATATTCGTGCCAGCGATTATTATACCAGTTAATATAGCCGCTCGCATCGGCCATCCAGCATAATATAGGCATATTATTGGCCAGTTCCTTGAAAATGAGCGGATCGGTTCCGTCATCCGACTTTGTTTCACCGGCCTGCAATATAGACATTGGGTGTTGTTCCCCCTGATTCCGCATCATTATAGCCAATAAATATTATTTCGACTTTGGTCGATTGAAATATGTCGGTTGCGCCACTGGCTATGATCCGGCCAGGCCGTCCTGCGCTTCGCTGTCATCAGAATGAACCGCTCGCCGGGACTGATACAATTTGCGACAATTTTCGCCTGTTCTGACAAAGTTCAGCGACAACTGGCTATTAGAAGAACATTCATGACGGAGAGAATATACTGTCTCCCTGAATTGAAACGTGAGGAAACCAGACATGAAAAAAACAATTTTGATCTCGAGCGCCACCGCAATGCTGATGGTTGGCGGTATCGCTATCGCGGCGCCGGGCGACCGTGGCATGCGCGCCGATACCAATGGCGATGGCACAATAAGCCGTACCGAAATGACCAAGTCGCTGGAAAGCCGCTTTGCCAAAATGGATGTGAATGGCGATGGCCAGCTCAGCAAAGAAGATCGCGCAGCAAAACAGGCCGAACGCTTTGCCAAGAAAGACGCCAATGGCGATGGTGAGCTTTCACCAGCGGAAATCGAAGCCGCTCGTGCCGCTCACAAGGCCGATCGCTTTGCCCGTATGGACAAGGATGGCAACGGCAAGCTCAGCCAGGAAGAAGCCCAGGCCATGCGCGGCAAGCGCGGCGGGCACCACATGCGCGGTGACAAGGAAATGCGCGGAAAACGCGGTGGTCATGGCATGGCGATGATGCGCCAGGCCGACACCAATGGCGACATGAAGATCAGCAAGGCCGAATTTACCGCAGCAGCCATGTCTCGCTTTGACAAGGCCGATGCCAACAAGGACGGCAAGCTGACCAAGGAAGAGCGTCAGGCCGCTCGTGAAGCCCATCGAGGCGACCGGAATAAAAGAGGCGGTTAATCCCTGAACCACTCTTTTAGCGAACGGATCGTCAGCCATCTCCCCCTTCTCCCCCAATTGGCTGGCGGTCCGTTCCTTTTTTGCATTACTGTGATAGGGCGATCTGATGACGCACAAAATCCACATATTGCTGGTCGACGATGAAGCATCGCTGCGCCAGCCATTGGCGGAATATCTGATCAAGCAGGGCTACAAGGTGCAGCAGGCCAGTGACGCCAGCGTCGCCCGCTCGCTGCTCAACGCTTATGATTTTGACATCATCTTGCTCGATGTCATGATGCCGGGCGAAGACGGTCTCAGCCTGTGCCGCTTTGTCACCGACAAGACCGATATTCCGGTCATCTTCATCAGCGCCAGAACCGAAGAAACCGAACGGATCATCGGGCTGGAACTGGGTGCCGACGATTATGTCACCAAACCATTCAGCCCGCGCGAGCTGGTTGCGCGGATCAAGGTCGTATTGCGCCGCGCCGAAAAGAGCGGGACGAAGCAAATCAGCACATCGGGTGCGGCCTATCAATTTTCTGGCTGGACCCTCAAATGCGACAAGCGCAGCCTGATCGATGCCGACGGCCTCAATATTTCGCTGTCGACTGGCGAATATCAAATGCTGCTGGCGCTGGTTTCGCGAGCCGGGAAAGTGCTCAACCGGGATCAGCTGCTCGATATCACCCAGGGCCGCGAAGCCCATGCGTTCGACCGCGCCGTGGACAACCAGATCAGCCGGCTGCGGCGCAAGATTGAATCCGATCCGAAAAACCCGGAAATCATCAAGACCGTGTGGGGCGGAGGCTATGTACTCGCCGGGGAAGTGAAATCGCTGTGATCCGCCTATGGCCAAAAAGTCTGGTGGGGCAGCTGCTGCTGATCGTTGCGCTGATGCTGTTGCTGGCGCAAGGGGTCAACAGCTTCCTGCTTTACCGGGGCGCACAGAGCCAGAATCTGGTCGAGGCCTCAACCTCGGCCGTGTCACGCATTGCTTTTGGTCAGGACCGGCAGGCCAGTGATCGCCCGATGCGGCGCGGCGCGATGCCTGTCCAGCGCTGGGGGCGACTGAAATATAGCGCGAACAGCGTGGTGACCGACGATATGCAGCGCTTGCCGGAGCTTGAAACGCGCGCTGGTCAGGCTTTCGCCAATATGGGTATCGTCTTTTCCGATATTCGCGCGACGTTCATCCGTAACCTGACGACCGACATGACCGGCCATCTCATCGGTACCAATCGGCGCGCCTGGCGCGATAACCCGATCAACCGGTCGATGGGCGACAAGCGGGCACCACCGGAAACCAGAGGTTTCGTGATCATTTCGGCGCAACAGGCGGATGGCCAGTGGATCAGCATCGCCTCTGTCGTCCGCGAGCGCACTCCGCTATTGGTCCGGACCCTGCTGTTTCAGACGATCACCATCTATCTGCTGATGCTGATTCCGCTGATTCTGCTCGGACGCTATATCTCGCGGCCGCTGAAATCGCTTACCGCCAAGGCGCATGGTTTCCAGCCCGGCGAAACCGAAGACCTAGCAGAGCAGGGGCCTCCGGACATGCGGGAATTGATCCGCGCGTTCAACGTCATGAGCAGCCGCGTCAGCAGCATGATCAAGGAAAAGGACGTGATGCTGGGTGCGATCGGCCATGACCTGCGCACTCCGCTGGCGGCGCTGCGGGTACGGGTCGAGAATGTCGAAGATGATGTCGAACGCGAACGGATGATCGCCGGTATCGAGGACATTGTTCATACGCTCGACGATATATTGTCTTTGGCCCGACTCGGTCGCTCCCGGGAGCAGTCCGACCCGGTCGACATTCGCTCGCTGATCGAGACGATAGTCGATGAATTCACCGATCTGGGTCACGAAGTCCACTATCAGCGCGGCGACAAGCAGAGTGCCCTGATCCGCGAAACGCTGGTGCGCCGGGCGCTGCGCAATCTGATCGGTAATGCGATTCTATATGGCCAGGCTGCGGATATATCTGTGGAAAAGTCTGGCAACAAGCTGATGATAAATGTGGATGACGACGGACCGGGCATCCCCGAGGAAAAAATCGAGTCAATGTTCGAGCCGTTTTTACGCGGCGAAGCCTCGCGCAATCGCGCGACCGGCGGCTCTGGTCTGGGGCTGACGCTGGCGCGCGCCATTGCCCGCGATCATGGTGGTGATATCATTCTGACAAATCGGGAGCAGGGCGGCTTGCGGGCCACGCTGGTGCTGCCAGCCGACTGAATCGGCGGGTGGCCGACCCGCAATCTGCTGAACCTATTGCTTGGTTTCTGCCGGTTCCGTTGGCGGCTCTGTTACCGGATCAGCAATGCCATCCGCGGCCAGATCGGCGTCGATATCCTCTTCCATCGCCTTGACCGCCTGATCTGCCGCCTGTTCGAGAGACTGTGCGTCTTCCTCGATCTGGATCTCATGTTCGGCGATCGCCGCGTCGCCCTTATCTTCCACCGGGG
This sequence comes from Sphingomonadales bacterium, assembly GCA_018067055.1. GTDB lineage: Bacteria > Pseudomonadota > Alphaproteobacteria > Sphingomonadales > Sphingomonadaceae > Parasphingorhabdus. Next base: position 6,877 of record JAGPVK010000005.1, read on the forward strand.
TTTCGGAACAGGACGCAAGCAGCATCATGGCCGGCATCAGCAGATGACCAAATCTCATTCTTTCACCGGCATCGTCAGATCTGCGTCGCTGTTGCCGATAATCGACAGCACTGTGGTCCAGGCAGCAACATTCTGGCGCAACTGTTCCGGATCAATCTTGTCCAGCGTATCATCCGGCGTGTGGTGCAGATCGAAATAGCGGGTACCATCCTGCTGCAGGTCGATAATCGCGAGATTGTTGTTCCTGATGATCGCCTGCACATCCGCGCCGCCACCGGCTTTTTGCTGCCCGCGCCCGATCGCCAGCGGTTGCAGAGCGGTCGCGACCTGATCAGCCAGCGCCGAGGCGCTTTCCGGCAGGTTGAAATCGACTCGCCAGACCCGGTCGGCACCAAAGTCCGATTCCATTGCCAGCGCGTGATTGTCACCCTTGCGCGCCTCGCCATAAGCATTGCCTCCCCACAGGCCGACTTCCTCGGCACCCGCCCAGAGCAGCCGGATCGTGCGCTTGGGCTGGCCTGCCGCCATCACCTGCTTGGCCGCCGCGGTGATGATCGCACAGCCGGCGGCATCGTCGATCGCGCCGGTGCCCAGATCCCAGCTGTCGAGATGGCAGGCGATGACGATCATGCCGAGCGACGGATCGCTGCCGGGCAGTTCGGCGATCACGTTGCCGGATTCTTGGCTTCCGATATTCTGTGGGGTCAGCACCAGCTTGAGTGTTACCGGTTTGCCGCGCTCGACCATGCGAACCAGATTTTCGGCATCGGGAATCGAGAGCGCGCCTGCCGGTATCGGCGTCACGCCCTTTTCAAAATTGGTGTTGCCGGTGTGCGGATTGCGATGATGGTCGGTCCCGGCCGAGCGGATGACGATCGCCGCAGCGCCTTTCTTGGCCGCGATATTGGGGCCGACAAAGCGGGCCGGACCAAAAGCGCCATAGCTGGAGCCGTCCTGGGTCGGCTTCATTGCATGGCTGATAAAGGCAATCTTGCCCTTCAGGCTGCCGTCCGGTGCTGCAATCAGATCGGCCAGCGTGGGAAAATAGACGACCTCTGCGGTCAGCCCCTTGTCGCCAGTGCTGCCGCTGTTGCCAAGCGCGGTAATCGCAAGCTGCTGTGGGAAAGGGCTGACAACCGATGCGGTTTCCGTGCCCCGGATCCAGGTCGGCATCATATAGGGTTCGTTGCGCACATTGCTGAACCCCAGCGAACTGAGCTTGGCGATTGCCCATTTTCTTGCTCGCGCTTCGGCTTCGGTCCCCGCCTGTCGCGGCCCGACTTCCGTCGTCAGTCCCTCGACAATATCATAGGCAAGATCGTCGGAAAGCGCCTTGGCCTGCAGCGCCGCGATGTCCGGGGTGGCAGCGAGAGCAGAGGTGGACAGAAACAGCGCGGAGGCGCCGGCGAGCATGGGAATGTTTTTTGTCATGGGGTGCTGACTAACCCGCCTTTTGCGCTTTGCCAATGGTCTCTTGCGACGGGCGGTTGGAATAGCTACATGCACCATCAAACAAGCCCCATTTTCCGTTAATGCTGCGCTTGTCGAAGCATGGCGCTCTCCAAGCGCCTTTCGACAGTTTCAGACCAAGCGAGAATATTACAGAAAGCGAATCCAATGGCCGTCCAATATAGCTATGTCATGAAAGGTCTGACCAAGACCTTCCCCGGTGCCCCCAAACCGGTACT
>JAGPVK010000389.1 GCA_018067055.1 Sphingomonadales bacterium
ATCAGGAGGCGCATCGCTGTGCCATCGTCGAATCAAAGACGAAGCAAACCGAGGAGAAGATAATGGCTCGCAAAAGACCAACAGCAGAAGATCTGATCGATCGCGCAGAGATCAACGATGTACTGATGGACTATGCGATCGGAATCGATAGCCGGGACTGGGCGCGCTATCGGGCGATCTTCCCCGACGAGGTCGAACTCGACTTTTCCTCCTGGTCGGGCAACCCCGCTGCACCGATGGCGGCCGAGGACTGGGTAGCGGGCGTGCGCAACACCTTGTCCGGTTTCGATGGTACCCAACACATGTTGATGAACTCCGTCATAGAGCTCGACGGAGATCGCGCGAATGTGACGCTCTACATGAACGCACACCACTATCTGAATATCGAAGGGGCGCATAATATGCACTCGATAGGCGGATACTACACCCATCGCATGATTCGGACGGCCAATGGCTGGCTCAGTGAAGCCTGCAAGCTGACCGTGAGCTGGGAAAGTGGGGATCGTGCCCTCTTCGCCATCGCGGCGGACCGTTGGGCTGCCCAGTCCGACGCAGCAGGGAGTTGATCGAATGACGGGCAACAACATATTTGTAATCGGTGCCAGTGGCTATGTCGGTAATGCTGTCTGCGAAAACCTGAACGCTGCCGGCAAGACTGTCACGGGTTTGGCCCGGTCGTCGGAATCTGCCGCGATGATCAGGGCAAAGGGCTATTGCGCTATTGAAGCCGACGCCGGGGACCCAGAGGCGATTGCCGAGCTTGCCGACCGTTTCGACGCCACCATCATTTCTGCTGCCCTGCCGTTTGAGGACGAGGCGGATTTCCTGCGCGCTCTGCTCGATCGCTATAGTGGAAGCGGGCGGGCTATGATCTTTACTTCGGGTACCGCTGTGCTCTCGATCGAAACGCCACACGGCGAATGGCGTGAAGAGAATTTCGCCGAAGACGATCCCTTTACCGCACCTGCCTGGATGCAGGTTCGGGTTGATACAGAGGACATGTTTCGCAGCTATGCCGACCGTGGTGTCCGCGCAATGGTGGTTCGCCCCCCGCTTATCTGGGGCCGTGGCGCGAGTTATCAGATCCCAGCCATTTTCGATTCGATCGAGAAGACCGGGTCAGCCTGCTATCGCGGCCTTGGCCTCAACCTCTATTCAAATGTCCATGTTGACGATCTTGCCGATATTTACCGGCTTGCTCTGGAGAAGGGACAGGCGGGAGCGCTTTATCATGCCGTGGCGGGTGAAGCGAATTTCCGCTCGCTTGCCGAAGCCGCGGCGCAGGCGATGGGCTGCGAGGCGCGCAGCGTTGACACCGCAGAGGCTATCGAAATCTGGGGGGAGCGGTTCGCTCCGCTATTCTTTGGTGTCAGCAGCCGGTCACGTGCCCCGAGGACGCGCGCGGAGCTTGGCTGGGAGCCGCGTTACCTCGATGTGATAGGAGACATTTGCTATGGCTCATATAAAAACCGCTATTCGAGCAAGGGAGAGTAGTTTTGGGCAAGCTTGACGGCAAGACGGCACTGATAACCGGCGGTAGCGAGGGCATCGGCCTTGGCATTGCCAAACGCTATGTTGACGAAGGCGCGAAGGTTATCATCTTCGCGCGCAACCAGAACAAGATCGACGACGCACTTGCCGAACTCGGTGATGCGGTGCTCGGTTTTGCCGGGGACGCTACAAATTTGAACGATCTCGATAGCCTTTATGCTTTCATCGAGAACGAGCTGGGCCAGCTTGATATTGTCGTCGCCAATGCGGGCATGGCCAACGGAGGCCCATTCCTTGAAATGACCGAGGAACTGTTCGACGCGCATATGAATCTCAACGTCAAAGGGGTTTACTTCACCCTCCAAAAGGCGGTGCCGTTGATGCGCCGCCCCGCCTCCTTCATAATTATCGGTTCGACATCAGGCTCAATGGGGCTAAACCAAACAACGGTTTATGGCGCAACCAAAGCCGCGATGCGATCACTCGCCCGAAATCTCACAGTCGAGCTGTCCGCAGACGGCATTCGTTGCAACGTACTTTCGCCTGGGTTCACGCGGACGCCGCTGCTCGAAGAATTGATGGCGACGCCCGACGGCAAGAAGCGCTTTGACGATTGGATCGCGCAGAAGGTGCCGATGAATCGCATTGCCGACGTAGCAGAACTCGCGGCTGGTGCACTCTTTCTGGGTTCCGAGGAATCCTCTTTCGTCACCGGTGTCGAGTTGCATGTCGATGGCGGGATGGCCCAGATCTGAAGCTCGAAAACGCCTGGCCTCTTTTGGCCAGGTTAGTTCCCCCAACCGTTTTGACGCTCTACAATGCTCGTGCAGCAACATGCCCTTCATAGATCGCCTTCTGAAGATCGCGTGGCGAGTTCGCGTCGCCGACTATGGCAAGCGAGGCGCATTTGCCATCGAGTTGCTCATATAGCTCGCGCAGCGGTGCGTTGGGCGTCACCAGCACGACGGTCTTGCCGGAAACGTTGAACGAAGGGCCGTCGAAGGTCGGCGCGATCTCGACATCCTCCTCGCCGATATGGCGGATGCGGTGGCGCGTTAGCAGTGTGAAGCTGCCTTCGGCTTTTGCCATCCGTTCCAGCACGGGTTCGGTCATCAAGGCGTTTTCGACCTTGGGCGCGAAACTGGCAAAGGGCGTGACGAACGTTACATCCGCGCCTTCTCTGACCAGAAGGTCGGCGACACCGGCAGCCTCATAGTGACCGAGATCGTCCAGCACGACCGCACTGCTGCCGCGCCAGTTGCGGCCCTCCGTCAGCAGATCGGTGCTCGACAGCACGTGGGGCGCGTCAATACCTTTGATCGGCTCGCCCGGATTGGAATTCTGGATACCGTCCATGCGCGGCATCGATCCCGTCGCGACAATCACCGCGTCGGGATTCTCTGCCAGTATCTCGTCCTGATCAACATAGCTGCTCAATCGCACGTCGACGCCATGGCGATAGATTTCCGCCTCGAGCCAGTAAGCGATATCGGCGATGCCGTGGCGTGTTGGTAGCTTCGCGGCAATGTTGATGGTGCCGCCCAGCTTTGGCTGCGCTTCAAAAAGGACCACATTATGTCCCCGCAGCGCTGCGACGCGGGCCGCTTCCATGCCGGCAAGGCCACCGCCAACAATGACGACCTTCTTCGGCTCGTCCGCCGTCCCGATTTCGGCCTGGTCGAGCCTCAATTCATTGCCGGTTTCGGGATTGACCGCACAGCCAAGCTTGCCGGCGAACAGACCGCCAACACAGCCCTGATTGCAGGCGATACAGGGACGAATTTGCTCGGTTAGACCAGCCCTGGTCTTGCTGACAATATCGGGGTCGGCGATATGCGCGCGGGTCATGCCGATGAGATCGGCCTCGCCGTTGCGGATTGCCTGATCAGCCTCTTCCAGCGTCCGGAACCGTCCGGTGATGATCGTCGGCACCTTCACGCGATCGGTAATCGGTGCGCTGGTTGGCACTTCATAACCAACGCCTTCGTGCATGCCGCCGATCATCTTGGGAAAGCTGTGATAATTGCCTAGCGAGACATCGACGAAATCGACCAGATTTTCGGCCTGGAGCAATTCTGCCGCCGCGATGTTCATTTCGGTGTCAACGCCGCCCTCGGTAAGGTCGGGCGCAAGGCGGATACCGACGGCAAAATCCTTGCTCACAGCAGATTTCACCGCCCGCATCACTTCCAGCATGAAGCGCGCGCGATTCTCGAACGAGCCGCCATAGTCATCTTCACGCTTGTTGATGTTGGGGGACAGAAACTGCTGGAGCAGATAGCCATGCGCACCGTGGACTTCGACACCGTGGAGCCCCGCCTTCTCGCAACGCGCGGCAGCCTTGGCAAAGCTTTCGACAATCTCGTCGATCATGCTTTTCGTCATCGGGATCGGCACGTCGGCACCCAATGGATTGGCGACAGGCGATGGTGCCCAGGGCGGCGCTCCATCCATCGTCACACCATTGTGTCCCGCATGCCAGAGCTGTTGGAAGACTGCCATGCCATAAGGTTTTACAGCCTCCATAAGCTTCGCATAACCAGCATCCAAAGTGCTATCGAACATGTTAAGCGCCGACAGGCTGGTCGGATGGACCGAGAGGATTTCGAGGATAGAGAGACCGACACCACCGCGCGCGCGAACCGCATGATAGGCGATAAGATCATCGCTCATCACCCCGCCTCCGATCCTTGTGGCATGCGCCGTACGGACAACGCGATTGGGTATCGTACAACCGGCGATCTGGATTGGTTCCAGCACCTTTTTGAACGTCATGACAGATCTCCGAGTTTGACCAGCATTTTGCCTTTATTGCCCCCGCTGAGCATGGTGGCAAAAGCTGTCGGGGCTTTTTCCAGGCCCTCCACAATGGTTTCTTCCCAAATGAGCTTGCCGCTATCGATCAAGCCGGACAGTTCCCCGATTATTGCCGGTGCCCGATCAAAGTAGAAACCGGCATTGAAACCGGTTATCGATATATGCTTTTCGATAATCGCGAAAAGATTGGCTGGACCCGCGCGGTAGTTGGCATCCTCATATTGAGAAATTGCGCCACAGAGCGCGATCCGGCCCTTGGACTGCATCGCGTCAATCGCGATTTCAAGCTGCGCGCCACCCACATTGTCGAATAGCATATCGAGCCCGTCAGGCGCCAGTTCGGCAAGCCGCGAGCCGACATCCTCATTCCGGTAGTTGATGAAGGCGTCGGCACCCAAGGTTTCGGTTAGCCAGCGTCCCTTGTCGTCGTTGCCTGTCGTGCCGATAACGCGGGCACCGGCGATTTTTGCAAGTTGCAACGCGACCGAACCAACTGCGCCGGCAGCGCCGGATACCAACAGAGTTTCGCCCGGTTTCGGCTTGAGTACATGGCGGATCCCGGCGAATGCCGTGATACCGGTCAGGCCGTAAATACCGAGGTAGCCCTGAAGGTGGTCGGTCCCTGCGGC
>JAGPVK010000390.1 GCA_018067055.1 Sphingomonadales bacterium
GTCGCGCAGCGCCCGTTTCAGAATCTTGCCGGTCGCCGTGTGTGGCAGTTCCTCGACGAATTTCACTTCATCCGGCAACCACCATTTGGCGACCTTGTCACCAAGATAGGCAATCACGTCAGCTTCGGATATATCGCTGCCGGGTTTGCGGACGACCAGCAACAATGGCCGCTCGTCCCATTTCGGATGATAAACGCCCACCGCTGCCGCTTCGGCGACACCCGGACAGCCGACCGCCGCGTTTTCCAGTTCGATAGAACTGATCCACTCGCCGCCGGACTTGATCACATCCTTGGCCCGGTCGGTGATCTGCATCGTGCCATCGGGATGCAGCACCGCGACATCGCCGGTATCAAACCAGCCATCATTCTCGACGGCATCTTCATCGGCACGATAATAACGCTTGATGATCCAAGGCCCGCGAATTTCCAGGGTGCCGCTGGTCTTGCCGTCGCGCGGTGCGATATTGCCTTCTTCATCAATCACCCGCAGTTCCACACCGAACGGTGGGCGTCCCTGTTTGCAGATCACATCAACCTGCTGCCCAAAATTCAGATCATCCCAATTGGCTGGCAGCGCGCCGGTCGTCCCGATCGGCGAAGTCTCGGTCATGCCCCAGGCATGGGCGACGCGGATGCCGTTTTTCATCAGCCGCTCGATCATCGATCGCGGACAGGCGGAACCGCCGATCACGACAACACCCAATTTGCCGTAATCGCCGCCATTGGCATCCATGTCGGCAAACATCGACAGCCAGACCGTCGGCACGCCGGCGCTGTGAGTCACGCCTTCCTCGCGAATCAATTTCCACAAGACCTGCGCATCATTGCTCGCCGAAAAGACCATCTTGGCACCAACCGCGGCGCAGGCATATGGCAAGCCCCAGGCATTGGCATGGAACATCGGCACCACCGGCAACATCACCGAACGAGTCGATAGATCCATGACATCGGGCTGCGCCTCGGTGATCGCGTGCAGGACATTCGAGCGATGCTCGTACAGCACGCCTTTGGGATTTCCGGTGGTGCCGCTGGTATAGCATAGACCGCACGGATCATTCTCGTCGACCTCGACCCATTCGAAATCCCCGTCCTCGGCGTCAATCAATTCGCGAAATGTCGGATAGTCCCCTTTTTCGCCATCAAACTGGATATAATGTTCGATCGTTTTCAGCTGCGGCTTGAGCGCTTCGACAATCGGCGTGAACATCTTGTCGAACAGCAGCACCCGGTCTTCGGCATGATTGAGGATATAAACGAGCTGCTCTTCGAACAGCCGCGGATTGACCGTGTGCAGGATGCCGCCAATACCAGCCGATCCGTACCAGCTGATCAGATGATGCGCGTGGTTCATCGCGATCGTCGCGATCCGGTCGCCCTTCTGCATGCCGAGGCGCTGCATCGCCTGGGAGAATTTGCGTGATTCAACCCCGATCTCGGCCCAGTTGCTGCGCGAGATATTTCCGTCGGCCCAATAGCTGACAATCTCCCGCACACCATGCTCGCGAGCGGCATGATCGATCAAATTGGTAATCTTGAGTGCGCTCGCTTGCATTGCACCGGCCATATTATCTCTCCAAACAAGTTATATTTGGCGGGTTTCTGGTTTGTTTCGAGCTAGCTGACAAGCCTTAATTTGGGTTTTGCCACCCGCATCGGCCGAGCCGGGCCCAGCCGGACACCCGAGATGCCATTAACCCGTTCCAGTCTTTCGACCGTTTCTGCGTCGAGGCGGAAGGATCGTCCGAGACAGACTCTGACCGGCTCACCATCCGGACCGGCCATCATCGCCACCAATTCACTCTGGCCGCCGACCAGGGGCGCGACCAGATTGGTCAGTTCATGCAGACCCGCGATATCATGGACCTGCAGCTCCATCCGGGTACGAGTGGTTTTTTCCAGTCCCTCGAGCGGCTGAACCCGCCGGATAGCGACGCGCGGACTCTCGTCATCAGAGCGCTGATCGAGTTCCACATTAAGCAAGGCACAGCCGCCCTGATCCGCGAGTTCTTCCAGAATTTTGCACTGATCTTCTTCAAAGCAGCTACCGGAAAACTGCCCGCTGCTGTCGGACAGGTCGGCAAGCGCAAATCGCTTGCCCCTGCGGCTGTCGCGCCAGCGGACTTTCTCGATCAGCGCTGCCATCACCGCCGGCTTGCGAACCCCTTCCCCGATCGGGCCTTCGCTGCACAGCGCTGCGTGAGACAGCGCGCCAAGCGACGCGGTCACCGCCTGGAACTGCGATACCGGATGCGCAGAAAAATAGAATCCGAACGCATCCCGCTCGCGCACCATGATTTCGCTAAGCGACCAGTTGCTGTTCTCGGGCAGTCTGATGGCCTGCATTTCACCACCGGCACTGCCCTCACCGAACAGACCGCCCTGCCCGCTTTCCCTGGCATCGGCCGCGCTATTGGCAACCGACAGAATCATGTCGGCGCCGTCATAAATCGCCGCCCGATTGGGTTCGAGATCGTCAAATCCACCAGCCGATGCCAGACTTTCAAGCTGGCGCTTGTTCAGGCCGTGCGGGTCGATGCGGTTGGCGAAATCTTCGATCGATGTAAACGGACCTTTCTCGGCACGTTCGGCGACGACCGCCTGCATCGCTTTCTCGCCGACATTTTTCAGGCCTGCCAGAGCATAGCGGACCGCGAGCAACGCATCAGACTGTTCCTCGACCGAAAAATTGGGCCGGCTTTTATTGATCGCCGGACCCAATACGGTGACGCCCAGCCGCTTCATATCATCGACAAATATGCTGAGCTTGTCGGACTGATGCATATCAAAACACATCGAGGCGGCATAAAATTCATGCGGGTGATGCGCTTTCAGCCAGGCGGTTTGATAGGCGAGCAGCGCATAGGCAGCGGCGTGGCTTTTGTTGAAGCCATAGCCGGCAAATTTGTCGATCAAGTCGAACAGCTCGTTGGCCTGCTCGCTGTTCAGGCCGTTTTCCGCCGCTCCGGTAACAAATCTTTTGCGCTGAACATCCATTTCCGCCTGGATTTTCTTGCCCATGGCCCGGCGCAGCAAATCTGCTTCTCCGAGCGAGTAACCGGCGATGATCTGCGCGGCCTGCATCACCTGTTCCTGGTAAACAAAAATACCATAGGTTTCCTGCAAGATCTCCTGCAACAAGGGATGCGGATAGGCGATCTCGGCGCGGCCATTTTTGCGATCACCGAACAGTGGGATATTGTCCATCGGGCCAGGCCGATAGAGCGATACCAGCGCGATAATATCGCCGAAATTGGTGGGCTTCACAGCCGCCAGTGTGCGGCGCATGCCTTCCGATTCGAGCTGGAACACGCCCACCGTATCACCGCGCTGGAGCAGCTCGAACACTTTCTCGTCTTCCCAGCTCAATCCATCCAGGTCGACGGCTATGCCGCGTTCGGCGAGCAGTTCTACGGCCTTTTTGAGAACCGACAGCGTTTTAAGGCCCAAGAAGTCGAACTTCACCAGACCGGCTTTTTCGACATATTTCATGTCAAACTGGGTCACCGGCAGGTCCGATCGCGGATCGCGATAGAGCGGTACCAGCTGATCTAGCGGACGGTCACCAATGACGACACCGGCGGCATGGGTCGAGCTGTGCCGTGGCAGGCCTTCGAGCTTCATCGCCAAATCAAACAGCCGTCTGACATCCGCCTGTTTATATTCCTGCGCCAGTTCCGAGATGCCGTTTAGCGAGCGTTTCAAATCCCACGGATCGGTGGGATGATTGGGGATCAACTTGGTCAAGCGGTCGACCTGCCCATACGGCATTTGCAGCACGCGGCCGACATCGCGGAGCACAGCCCGCGCCTTCAGTTTTCCGAAGGTGATGATCTGGGCAACGTGGTCGGAGCCATACCGGTCCGAGCAATACTTGATCATGTCGCCGCGGTAACGCTC
>JAGPVK010000397.1 GCA_018067055.1 Sphingomonadales bacterium
GGATGGTCCGCGTGAGATGTTTCCATGGTGTGCCGATTCAATCGCAATCCCGCTATTTGGAATGGCGGTCGCATTTCCCATTGTATTGGCGACGTTGATATTGTCAGGTTGGATTATTGCTCTGGCTTTTGGTGAATTGCCTGTTGGATTGGTCATTTGGAATGATCAGCAAAAAACAAAGAGCTGGGTGGTCACGATTTTTTTCGGGATCATATTTTTGATCATCGGATTTTTCATTTATGACACGTCAGCGACGGCTGATTTCATTACTATATTTTCCGGTATATTGGCATTGTATCTGACCTTGGCGACACGCGCAGCTTTATTGGCTCCTTGCGCAGAAGGCGTTGAGAGTTAGAACTCTGTTTTTTCGCGTCGTCACCCCAGCGAAGGCTGGGGCCTAAACCGGTCCTGAACGGGGGCAGGCCGTTTCCTCAATGCGCCTTTGGTTTGGGTGCCAGCCTGCGCTGGCATGACGGGTTGCGCTGACTGAAACTGTCAAACATCCTGTTTTAAATCCATCGAATCTTGCCAACGCTCCCAATCCCGATAGAAGCAACCCAATGCTTGCCCCGATGCTCCCCTCCTTCCTGCTCGTCGTTCTGCTGGTCGAACTGACGCCAGGCCCGAACATGGGTTGGCTGGCGCTGCTCAGTGCCAGCGAGGGCCGGCGCGCCGGTTTTGCGGCGATGGCGGGGATCGGCTTGGGGCTGGCGATTATCGCCGCGGCATCGGCTTTTGGGCTGGCCCAGCTGGCGCATCAGTCGGCGCTGGTTTTCGATCTGTTGCGATATGCCGGATCGGCCTTTCTGCTGTGGCTGGCGTGGGAGGCATGGATTGGAGATCGGGACGTTTCGCCGTCGAAAATCTATAGAGACGGCACGTCGGCAAAGCATTTCCGGCGCGGCCTGATCATCAACCTGCTCAATCCGAAAGCGGCGGTATTCTTTATCGTCGTTCTGCCCGGCTATATTGTCGTCAGCCAGTCGGTGGCCATGCAGACCTTGCAACTGTCGGCCGCCTATGTCGCGATCGCTACGACGATTCATCTGATCATTGTCGTGTTCGCCGGAAAGGCGCATGGCTGGCTGACCAGCAGCCCATATGCAGCGCTGGTGCGCAAGGCCTTTGCGGTAATGCTCGCCCTGATTGCTCTGTGGTTTTTTGTAGAGACACTCGGTTAGCCAACGCATCGTTATCTGCAGGTTATCAAAAGCGATTCATCCTGGCCTTGTCGATGATTGGCAAAATCTCGACGCTTCAGGATTCCGAAGGCGAGGGTAAACATCCTTGGCCGACTGCGATTCCCTTCAGGAAACTGCGGCGGGCAAATCCCGCTGACATGGCTTTCAGATAGCGTTGTTCGGCCGCATTGGCGCCGGTGACTTCGCGCAGCACCCCGCGAAACGGGATGAAACTGCCCAACATGCCGCCAGCCACCCGGCTGACGCCGCGTTCGCGTTTTTCAGCCCGGGAAAGCTTGGGAGATTCATTGACATCGGGACCAAGCATTGGCCGAAGACTGGCAATTTCGGTGGTGATCGCGCGGCAACCACGGATGCCGGTGAGATCATAAGGCGCTTTCTGGATTTCCAGCAGCCGCGGCGGAATCTCGTCCTGCTTGAGATTCAGATCCTTGGCCGGCTGGGTCACCGCATGTTCCATATGATTGACCATCGGCTGTTCAACATTCGGCGCTTCCGCCCGCAGGGGCTGCAAGCCCAGTGTCAGCGTTGCAAGGCTGAACATTGCAGCATATCGGGTTATCACCATGATGTTTCTCCCTTGTTGCCCCCAAGGTTGATTATGGTCGTGCAGGTGCCTTGCATCCCTTTTGCAGGCCAACGCCCTTCAGAAAGCCGCGCCGAACGGTACCGGCATAGACGGCTTCGTTATAGCGTCGCCGCTCCGCATTGGCACCAGTGACTTCGCCGATGATGCCGCCAAACGGGATGATCGAACCGATCGCACTTCCCGCCACGCGCGCGGCGGTTTGTTCGCGTTTCTTGCCCAGGCTCTTGTCTACCTGCTCATTGACATCGGGGCCCAGAACTTCGTTGAGCTCACGCACTTCCGCAATGATTGCGGCGCACCTGTTCATGCCGATCAATGAATAAGGAGCGTCCTGAATATCCTTCAGCTTCTGGGGTACTTCCTTGCCGTCAAATGGCTCGGTGACCCTGTTACCGGCCGATTCGAGCGTTGAATCCTGTTTCGCACCCGATTGTGCCAGTGCAGCGGAATTCAGAGTGGTGGCGAGCAACAGCAAGCAGCCTAAGTGCATCTTTTTCATGGTTTAATCCTCTGAACGCGCGGGTTACCGAAAGCGAAGATTGTCGCGGTTCAATTGATCAACCGCCGTGACGCCCATAAGTTTCATGTCGCGTTCGATTTCAGCTTGCAGCAAAGAAAGGATTCGCTCAACCCCGGGCTGTCCTGCAGCTGCCAGAGCGTAAAGATAGAGACGCCCGCCGGAGCAGGCCTTGGCACCGACGCTGAGTGCTTTCAGCACATGGCTGCCGCGGGTGATGCCGCCATCGCAGATCACGTCCAGCCTGTCGCCAACCGCATCGCAAATCTCGGCGAGCTGATCAAATGGTGCGCGGCTGCCATCCAGTTGCCGGCCGCCATGGTTGGAAACCATGATCGCGGTTGCGCCGATATCGACGGCGCGCCTGGCGTCGGCAACCGACATGATTCCTTTCAGGCAAAATTCGCCGCCCCAGTCCTTGGCAATTTCCTCGGCCATCGCCCAGTCGAGCGACTGGTCGAGCATGTTGGTGAAATAGTCGGCGACGGAATTGGGCACGCTGCTGCCTTCCGACACATGGTCCTTCAGGTTGGACAGCTCGAACTTCTCGCGCAACATGTAATTCAGGCCCCATGCGGGTTTCGCCGCATAGCTCCAGAAGCTGGTCGGGGTGATCCGGGGCGGGCTGGTGAAGCCCGAACGCAGGCAGCGCTCGCGATTGCCGCCGACAATCGTATCCACCGTGAGCGTTAGCGCGTCGAATTTTGCCGCCTTGCAGCGCTCGACCATCGACCGGTTGAGATCCTTGTCCTTGTGAACATAGAGCTGGAACATTTTTGGCGTGCTGATGCTCGAGCCAATTTCCTCGATACTCACCGTGGCCAGCGAGGAAATGCCGAAAAAAGTTCCGAATTTCTCTGCCGCCCGGGCAACGGCGCGCTCGCCCTGCCAGTGGAACAGGCGCTGCAGTGCGGTGGGGGAGAGGAACAGCGGCATCGCCAGCTTCTGTCCCATCACCGTCGTGCTCATGTCGATCGTCTCGACCCCGGTGAGTACATTGGGCACCAGATCGCAGCGTTCATAGGCGGTGGTGTTGCGTCGCCGGGTCACCTCGTCGTCCGCTGCGCCGTCAATATAGTCAAATATCGGAAAGGGCAGACGTTTTCTGGCAAGCGCCCGAAAGTCATTCACATTGTGGCAATCCGAGATATTCATAACAGCCTTTCGATTCGGCGCAGGTGTGCCTCTGTTCATCGTGGCTCACCGCGGTGGACCGGAGCGACTCTAGACGATCACGCGCGTCTCGCAAGCAACCTTTGTTGCTCAGGAGAGAGGGAAATATCATGACGGAAATATATCAAGATGAACCGGAACCAGCCAAACCGGAGCGCTCGCCGGGCGGGAAATTTCTGATGGTTTTGCTGATGGGTTTTTTGCTGACGATCCCGTTGTTCGTCACCTGGCTGCTGGTCTATGATCGGCAGAACCAGAGCGAAACCGCCCAGCAAAGCATCGTGTCGGGCTGGGGCGGCGAACAGGTATTTGCCGGGCCGAAGCTGGTTTTGCCTTATACCGCCCGCGTGCAGGAAACGGTTGAGCAGGACGGGAAAGCCGTGACCAGAACCAACATGGTCAAGCGCGAGCTTTTTCTGGCGCCGCAGACCGTGAAGCTGGACAGCAGGCTGAAGACCCAGACCAAGAAACGCGCCATTTATGAAGTGGTGGTTTATGACAGCAGCATATCCGGCGCCGCCCAGTTCAAGCTGCCCGATGATTTCAAACGCAATGGCATCGCGATCGAGGATATTGATTTCGCGGCGGCGGAGCTGCGCTTCGGATTGTCGGACGCGCGCGGATTGGCCGGTGACAACAGGGTTTCGGTCGATGGCCAGCCGCTGACGCTGAAGCCTGGCAAGGGTCTGGGAGAAACCGGCAATAGCGGCTTCTTTGCATGGGTCGACGCGACCAAGCTGATTGATGGCGCGCTGGATGCGGATTTTGCGATCCGGTTCAAGGGCAATCAGAGCCTGACCATCGCGCCGCATGCCGGGCAGACCATATGGACGGTCAGGTCAGAATGGCCACATCCCAGCTTCACGGGCAGTTTTCTTCCGGAAATCGAGCAGACCAAGGTGACGGCAGAGGGGTTTGAAGCACAATATTTGATCACCAATCTGGCGCTGGGAACGTCACTGGTTGTTACCGATGCGGGTCAGCAGGTGTCCCCGCAATCGGCGATTGAAGCGGGCTATCGAGAGCCGACGGTCGGCGGCGTTGCGGCCAGCGCTACGGTCGGGCTGATCCAGCCGGTCGATGTCTATGGACAGGTGGACCGGGCCGCCAAATATGGTTTTCTGATCATCGGCTTCACCTTTGTCGCGTTTCTGCTGTTTGATCTGATCGGCGGGGTCCGGATATCCTCGGTGCAATATATATTGATCGGGGCGGCGCTGGTGCTGTTCTTCGTGCTGTTGCTCGCCTTTGCCGAGATACTCGGATTTGCGCTGGCCTATGTGGCGGCATCGATGGCGACCATCGGTCTGATCACCGCTTATTCGGCTTCGGTCCTGTCGAGCTGGCGGCGGGCCTCGCTGGTCGGTGGTTTGCTTGCCGGCCTTTATGGCGCGATCTACATATTGCTCAGCCTCGAAGCTTATTCGCTGCTGATCGGATCGCTGCTGGTGTTCGCGGCGCTGGCTGGCGTGATGTTCGTGACCCGGCGACTGGACTGGTCGAGCAGCCTGATCCGAACGAAGGCATAGTCAATGAACAGGCTCCGGCGTCGCGCCGGAGCCTGTATTGCTAGACAGCCCCTCTGGCAAACGTATCGCACGCCGCCGGATCACCGGTCTGGAGACCCTTGCGGAGCCAAGCCATGCGCTGCTCGGAACTGCCGTGGGTGAACATGCTTTCGACCGGTCGCTGGCCGGCTCCGCGCATCAGCGTATCATCGCCGATCGCGTGGGCGGCGTTCAACCCTTCCTCGACATCACCCGGTTCCATACGGTCGGCATTTTGCGCCGCCCACACCCCGGCGTAGCAGTCCGCCTGCAATTCCATCCGCACCTGCAGGGCGTTGCCTTCGGCCTTGCTGGCGGTGCGCTGGGCGTCGCGAACCTGGTCGGCGATGCCGGTCAGATTCTGGATATGGTGGCCGATTTCATGCGCGATCACATAGGCTTGGGCAAAATCACCCTTGGCCCCCAACCGGGTCGACATTTCATTGAAAAAGCTGGTGTCGAGATAGACGCCCTGATCCGCCGGGCAATAGAATGGCCCCATCGCGGACTGTGCGGCGCCGCAGCCCGATTGACCGGACTGGTCGTAAAAGGTGAGGGTGGCTGGCTGATAGCTTTTGCCCTGCTGCTGGAACAATTTGGCCCAGGTCTGTTCGGTCGAGGCAAGGACCTGGCAGGCGAATCGCTCCTCCTGCGTATCGCAGGCGACATTGGCGCCCGAACCTTGCGACTGGAATCCACCGGCACCGGTACCATCAGCCAGTTGCATGCCGCCGCCACTGAAATACATAAAGGCGAGCGCTGCCCCGCCGATCAGCAATATCGTGCCGCAGCCCAGTTTCCGGCCCAGCAGCATCGGCAGAAAACTGAGCAGCAAGCCCAGGCCTCCGCCGCCGCTTCCACCACCGAAACTGCGGCCGCCACCGCGGCCCTGGTCGCGAACATTCTTGCTGGGGTCGAGATCGTCCAAACGCATGCTTATCTCCTCATCATATTTCCAATTCGCCTGATTCATGGAAAAGCGCAAGCATCGCCGATTTCTTTTACAAAAGCATTGCAGTCCGGTGCGACAGTTTTAAGGTCGCGGCAAAGGAGAATATGCATGTTTCTAAAGGGTAAGACGGCGCTGATCACGGGTTCGACATCGGGTATCGGCGGCGGTTATGCGAAAGCACTGGCGGCGGAAGGCGCGGCGGTGATGATCAACGGATTTGGCGATGCGGGCGAGATTGAAACGCTGCGCCAGGAACTGGAATCGCTGAGCGGTGCCAAGGCAGCCTATAGCAATGCCGACATGACCAAGCCGGAAGCAATCCGGCAAATGTGCGCCGATTGTGCCGAGCAACTGGGCACGGTCGACATATTGATCAACAATGCCGGTATCCAGTTTGTTGCGCCAGTCGATGAATTTCCCGAGGATAAATGGAATGCGGTGATGGATATCATCCTGAACAGCGCCTTCCACACCACCAAGGCGGTGCTGCCGGGGATGAAGGAAAAGGGCTGGGGCCGGATCATCAACACCGGATCGATGCACAGCAAAGTCGCAAGTCCATATAAGTCCGCCTATAATGCCGCAAAGCACGGCCTCGACGGGTTCGGCAAGACCGTGGCTCTGGAAGTTGCGCAGCAAGGAATCACGGTCAACACCATCTCTCCCGGCTATACCTGGACGCCGCTGGTCGAGGGGCAGATTCCCAATACGATGGAAGTGCGCGGACTGACCCGGGAGCAGGTGATCAACGACGTGCTGCTGGCGCCGCAACCGACGAAGGAATTCGTCCAGATCGACCAGATCGCCGCGCTGGCGATTTTCCTGTGCAAGGATGAAGCGCGATCGATTACCGGCGCGAACATTTCGATCGATGGTGGCTGGACCGCTCAATAATCCGGCTGATCTAAGCCCGGCATTGCCGCGCAGAGATGCCGGCGAAATGGATTTGGAACTGACAAGCGCCGCTGATCTGATTAGTCAGGGGCAGATAAGCAAAATAATGGGGATCATGATGCGAAAATTTACGAAAATCACATTGCTGGCAGCGGCGTCGCTGCTGGCGGTTTCACCGGCCCAGGCCGATGGCCTGAAAGATGCCATTTCCGCCGACATGCCGTCGCTGATGGACATCTACCGCGATCTGCACAGCAACCCCGAACTCAGCGGCGAGGAAGTCCGCACCGCTGCCAAGCTGGCCGCAGAGGCCCGGCGTCTGGGCTTTGATGTCACCGAGAAGGTCGGCGGCACCGGCGTCGTCGCGGTAATGAAGAACGGTGACGGGCCGACGGTCCTGCTGCGCGCCGATATGGACGGTCTGCCGCTCGAGGAAAAAACCGGGCTGCCCTTTGCGTCAAAGGTGATGGCAAAAACCCGGCAGGGCAATGATACCTATGTCATGCACGCCTGCGGCCATGACACGCACATGACCGGCTGGGTCGCCACCGCACGGCAACTGGTCGCGCGCAAGGACGAATGGGCGGGGACGCTGGTGATGATCCTGCAGCCCGCCGAGGAGACAGGCGAGGGTGCATTGGCGATGCTCGAAGACGGTCTCTACACCCGTTTTCC
>JAGPVK010000402.1 GCA_018067055.1 Sphingomonadales bacterium
TGGCCGTGTCAAAGGCGCGGGCGATATATTCGGGAATCCGAGCCGCATTGTCGATCCGCGCCGCCCATTTGGCGAGCGGTGTGAACATCGCGGTGAAGTCCACTTCCTGAAATCCCTCGCGATCGCGGTCATCGCGGGAAACATCGCCGATGAACAGGATCATCGGAGTCGAATCCTGCATCGCGGTGTGGACGCCGATGCTGGCATTGGTCGCGCCGGGGCCGCGGGTGACAAAGGCGATGCCGGGCGCGCCGGTCATCTTGCCGTCGGCCTCGGCCATGAAGGCGGCGCTGCCATCCTGACGGGTGGAGACGGTCTGGATCGAGCCGCAATCGTGGAGGGCGTCGAGGACCGAGAGGAAGCTTTCGCCGGGGACGGTGAAGATGCGGTCGGTGCCCTGAATGACCAGCTGATCGACGAGAATTTGTGCCCCGGTGCGTTTTTTCATGTCATGCCTCTCGATATCTCACCCGCAGCTTTGGCTGCGCTATTGGTTTGTAGGACTCGCACGAAGACACAAAGCCACGAAGTAACGATGTTCTCATACCTGCTTTGTGCCTTCGTGTCTTCGTGCGAATCCTTTTGAATACTGTCGCGGTCATGGACGATGCCGGGTGTCTCGAGACCGAGTGCCCGAGGAACGCCAAAGGCTTAAGCCTGATGAATGGCCTTGGTGACCATATAGGCTTTTAGCCCGTCTGGCCCGTCTTCCGATCCGTGGCCGCTTTCCTTGACGCCGCCGAACGGGGCATCGCCGGGACTGACGGTAAGATTGTTGATCGCCACCATGCCCGCTTCGATCTTGTCGCCGACCATATTGGCGGTGTGCAGATTCGAGGTGAAGGCATAAGCGGCGAGGCCCAGCGGCAAGCGATTGGCCTGTTCGATCGCTTCGTCCAGCGTGTCGAAGGGCCGCAGCACCGCGACCGGCCCGAACGGCTCATCGTTCATGATATTGGCGTCGAGCGGGACGTGCGACAGCACGGTCGGATCAAAGAAAAATCCCTTGTCGCCGCGCCGTTCGCCGCCAAGCCGGACATCGGCCCCTTTGGTCCGTGCATCGTCGATCATCGCGCCCATCGCGCTCGGCCGGCGCGGATTGGCGAGGGGGCCCATGTCGACCGAGTCAAAGCCGTCGCCGACGCTGATCTTTTGCGCCCGTTCGGTGAAGGCTTTTTCGAACCGGTCATAGATGCCGGACTGGACATAGAATCGGGTTGGCGAGACGCAGACCTGACCGGCGTTGCGGAATTTTCCAGTGACCACCAGATCGAGCGTCTTTTCCAGATCACAATCGTCGAACACCAGCACTGGCGCGTGTCCGCCCAGTTCCATGGTCGTGCGTTTCATCCCTTCGGCGGCGAGCTTCATCAGATGCTTGCCGACCGGCACCGATCCGGTGAAGCTGATCTTGCGGATCACCGGCGAGGCGATGAGATGGCTGGAGACTTCCGCCGGATCGCCAAAGACGACCTGCGCCACGCCGGACGGGAGACTGGCATCCAGCAGGCAGCGGATCATTTCGATTGGACTGGCCGGCGTTTCTTCCGCCGGCTTGAGAATGATCGAGCAGCCAGCAGCAATCGCCGGGGCGAGCTTGCGCACCGGCGTGAAGACCGGGAAATTCCAGGGGCTGAACGCCGCTACCGGTCCGACCGGCTGATATTTGACGAAACTGTTCTGGCCGGCGGGGCGCACCAATACGCGGCCGTAACAGCGCTTGGCTTCTTCAGCCATGATGTCGAAATGGCTGGCGGAAGCGGTGACTTCGCCAATCGCCTGGGCCAGCGGCTTGCCTTGTTCGTGGGTCATCAGGCGGCCGATTTCCGGTGCCCGCTCGCGCATCAGATCGGCGGCCTTGTGCAAAATCACTGCGCGTTCGGCCACTGGCGTGTCGCGCCAGAGTGGGAAAGCGCGATGCGCTGCATCCAGTGCCCGATCGAGATCAGCCGTAGTCGCCTTCGGCAGATCGGAAATGCTCTGTCCGGTTGCCGGGTTCACCACATGATGAACATCGCGCTCACCAATATCAATCCATTCGCCATCGATATGGAATTGCAATTTGTGGGGATATGCATTGGATATTGTAGAGGACATGGTTGCTCCTGTAACCTTCTGTCATAGCACTAGACTTGTCGCCGGATTCCCGCAATGACTGAGACAAATATAAAGAGGAGATGATCATGGAGATAGTCACCGAAGGCCTGCGCTTTCCCGAAGGCCCGATCGCCATGCCCGACGGCAGTGTCATTTTGGTCGAAATCGAAGCCCAGCAGCTCACCCGGGTCCTGCCCGACGGAACCAAGCAACTGGTCGCAAAAACCGGTGGCGGCCCGAATGGTGCGGCGATGGGTCCGGACGGCAAAATCTATGTCTGCAACAATGGCGGCTTTGAATATCATGATGAAAATGGGTTTCTGACCCCGGCTGGCATTGCCAAGGATTATGTCGGCGGCAGTATCCAGCGAGTCGATCCAGAGACGGGTGAAGTCGAAACCCTCTACAATGACGGCGATTTCGGCTGCATATTGCGCGGCCCCAATGATATCCAGTTCGACACCCATGGTGGCTTCTGGTTCACCGATCATGGCAAGACCGATTATGCAAAGCGCTGTCACGACATTGTCGGGATTTTCTACGCCAAGGCCGATGGCAGTCATCTCGAAGAAGTCGTCTTTCCGTCCAACAATCCCAACGGTGTCGGCATTTCGCCGGACGGCAAAACGCTCTACGCCGCGGAAACATTTACCTGCCGGTTGATGAAATTCAATATCACCGCGCCCGGCAAGGTCGCGCCAGACGCCGGTCCCGGCGGACCGGGGATTCCGCTCTATCGGCCGTCAGGATACAAGTTTTTCGACAGTCTGGCGATGGAGGAATGCGGCAATATCTGTGTCGCGACCATCGGCGAAAGCGGGATCAGCGTGATTTCTCCCGAAGGCGAGCTGGTCGAATTTGTTCCGACGCCGGATATCTTCACGACCAATATCTGTTTTGGCGGCGAGGATATGATGGATGCATGGATATGCCTGTCAGCGACCGGGAAATTGGTCAAGACCCGCTGGAAACGGCCGGGCATGAAGCTGGAATATCTCAACAAATAGGAATGTCCCTTGTCAAGATTGCATGATGAATCACACCTGCTTGAACGGGTTGGCTGGCTTCGCGCCGCCGTATTGGGCGCCAATGACGGCATTGTCTCGACCGCCAGCCTGGTGGTCGGTGTGGCTGCTGCCGCAACGTCCTCGCAAACGATATTGCTCACTGCCTTTGCCGGGCTGGTCGCCGGTGCCATGTCGATGGCGGCGGGCGAATATGTGTCGGTCAGTTCCCAGGCCGATAGCGAAAGGGCTGAACGGGCCAAGGAGGCCTGGGAGCTGGAACATCAGCCGAAGGCCGAGCGGATCGAACTGATATCGATCTACAAGAACCGGGGATTGACCGCCGATCTTGCGGAACAGGTTGCCGACCAGATGACGGCGCATGACGCTCTCGGCACGCACTTGCGCGACGAACTCGGCTTGACCAAGCATTTCTCGGCCAAGCCCTTGCAGGCTGCGTTTGCTTCGGCGCTTGCATTTGCCGCCGGCGCCATATTGCCGGTGATTCTCGCCGCTCTGTTTTCCGGCGAGCGGCTGATCTGGATTGTTTCCGGGGCGGCGCTGCTATTGCTCGCTGCATTGGGGGCCGCAGGCGCTATTTTGGGCGGAGCGCCGATCGTGCGGCCAGTTGTCCGGGTGACCTTCTGGGGTGCTGCAGCGATGGCTGCCACCGCCGCCATCGGATCAATTTTTGGAGCTACCGTTGCATGAACTATGAGACCGTGATTTTCGATTTTGGCGGAGTGATTACATCGTCCCCCTTTGAAGCATTCAACCGGCTGGAGTCGGAGAAGGGTGTGCCAAAAGACAGCGTCCGCCAGATCAACAGCGCCAATCCGGATGATAATGCTTGGGCCAGATTCGAGCGGGCCGAACTTGATACAGCCGGCTTCGATGAAGCCTTTGCAGCAGAAGCGCGGGCGATCGGCATTGAGCTGCGCGGCGCGGATGTGCTGGCCCGGCTGGCCGGTGATGTACGGCCCAATATGGTGGCAACGCTGGACCGCCTGAAAGCCGAAGGGATCAGGATATCGTGCATCACCAACAATGTGCCCGCCGGCAAGGGTGCGGGCATGGCGATGGATGACCAGAAGGCGGCGGCGGTGAAAGATATCATGCGCCGCTTTGATCATATTATCGAGAGCAGCAAAGCCGGGATCCGCAAGCCTGATCCGCGCATTTACCAGATGATGTGCGAGACGCTGAATGTCGAAGCTTCGCAATGCATCTATCTTGACGATCTCGGGATCAACTGCAAACC
>JAGPVK010000409.1 GCA_018067055.1 Sphingomonadales bacterium
ACCGATTCAGGGCACCAGCGCGGACATTATCAAACGCGCCATGGCCCGGATGGGACCAGCGCTGATCGAAGCGGGGCTCGGCGAGGTCAAAATGTTGATGCAGGTACACGACGAACTGGTGTTCGAACTGCCCGAGGGTGATGTGGAGACCGCCAGCCAGGTGATCCGCACTGTCATGTCCGGTGCGGCCGAACCCGCGGTGAAATTATCCGTGCCGCTGGATGTGGATATCGGGACCGGCAAGAGCTGGGACGAGGCGCATTGAACTGATCACCGAACGGCCGGTCAGGTCTTGATCCAGAACCGGATGAAAAAGCCGACCGCGCCGACCACAAGCACGCCCATCGCCCAGTAGGCCAGCATCCAGATCAGGCGCTTGGGTAGCGGCGCGTTATCCGCTGTCTTTCCACCAGACGAGAGCGGATCAAAGGCCATCAGTGATAGCCGTCCGATCCGACCTTGCCGCGAAACACCCAATAAGCCCATGCGGTATAGGCGAGGATGATCGGTACCATGATGCCTGCGCCGACCAGCATGAACAGCTGGCTCTCATAAGGGGCGGCGGCTTGCCAGATGGTGATGCTGCCGGGGATGACGTCGGGCCACATCGAGACGGCGAGGCCGATGAGACTCAGTCCGAACAGGCCAAGCGCATAGAAGAACGGTGCTGCCTCCTGCTGTTTCGACAGGCTGCGGAAATATAACACCGAGATGATCAGCGTCGCCAGCGGGATTTGAGCGGTGGCAATGATGCCCGGATAGGCCAGCCAGCGCGTGTAATATTCTGCCTCCAGAAACGGCGTCGCGGCGCTCACCAGAGCAATCGCGACAAGCAGCAATATGCCCAGACGACCGGCATAGCTGTAGCACTGGCGCTGCAAGGAGCCTTCGGTTTTCCAGATCAGCCAGCAGCAGCCGAGCAAGGCGTAGCCGACCAGCAGCGCAAAGCCGGTGAGCAGGCTGAACGGGGTCAGCCATTCCCACCAGCCGCCGGCATAAGCGCGGCCTTCCACCGTGATCCCCTGCAGCAGGGCGCCCAGCGTGATGCCCTGGGCAAAGGTCGCGATGACCGATCCGGCGGTAAAGGCAAAATCCCAGCGCGCACGATGGGCCGGGTCCCGCCAGCGAAATTCAAAGGCGACGCCGCGCAGGACCAGCCCCAGTAACATGGCAATCAGAGGGGCATAGAGAGCGGGCAATATGATCGCGTAGGCGAGCGGGAAGGCAGCCAGAAGGCCGCCTCCGCCGAGCACCAGCCAGGTTTCATTGCCATCCCATACCGGCGCAATGCTGTTCATCGCCGTATCACGATCCGGTCCGACCTTGAAATTGGGGAACAGGATTCCGATGCCGAGGTCAAAGCCGTCCATGATCACATAGACGACAACGGCAAAGGCGATGATGCCGGCCCAGATGACGGTCAGGTCGATGCCGTTCATGGCGCTACTCCTTCCTCATGATCCCCTTCGAGCACCGCCGCCGCAGGGGTAATGCCAGCCGAGCGGATGGGGGCATCGTCAGGCGTCGGTTCGTGAGCTTCAGGTGTCTTCGCGGCAAGTTTGAACAGATAGATGATGCCGGCGCCAAAGACGACGAAATAGACCAGCACGAAGGCCAATAACGAAGCCGCAACCGCAGGAGCGTCAAGCGGCGCGGCGCTTTCGCTGGTGCGGAGCAGGCCATAGACGGTGAACGGCTGGCGTCCGACTTCGGTCGTGACCCAACCGGCGAGCACGGCAATAAAGCCGGATGGTCCCATCACCAAAGCAGCGCGGTGCAGCCACGGCCAGTCATAGAGTTTCTTGCGCGAGCGGGCGAGCAGGCTCCACAGACCGATGCCGAGCATCGCAAAGCCCAATCCAACCATGACCCGGAAGGACCAGAACACGATGCCGACCGGCGGCTCGTCTTGATCGGGAATAGTATCCAGTCCCGCCAGCGGCGCATTGAGATCATGTTTGAGGATCAGCGATGACGCCTTGGGTATTTCAATCGCATAATCGACGCGCTTTTCCTTGCTGTTGGGAATGCCAAACAGGATCAGCGGCGCGCCGTCGGGATGGCTCTGATAATGACCTTCCATCGCCATCACTTTTGCGGGCTGATGTTCCAGCGTGTTGAGGCCGTGCAGATCACCCATGAATATCTGTGCGGGCGCCACCAGCGCCGCCATCCACATGGCCATCGAGAACATCTTGCGCGCGCCCGGGTTGGTCCTGTCCTTCAGCAAATGCCATGCACCGACTGCGCCAACCGCAAAAGCGGTGGTCAGATAGGCGGCGAGCAATGTGTGGATCAGCCGATAGGGAAAGCTCGGATTCCAGACAATATCCCACCAGCCGGCGGCGGGCACAAACTGTCCCACATCGTTGATGGCATAGCCGACCGGCGTCTGCATCCAGCTGTTCACCGACAATATCCAGAAAGCGGAGATGAAGGTCCCCACCGCCACGGCCAATGTCGCGACAAAATGCAATTTGCGACCGACCTTGTTGATGCCGAACAGCATCACGCCGAGGAAACCGGCTTCGAGGAAAAATGCGGTCAGCACCTCATAGGCCATGAGCGGGCCGATAATCGGTCCCGCCTTGTCGGAGAATACCGACCAATTGGTTCCGAACTGATAGGACATGACGATACCGGAAACGACCCCCATGGCAAACACCACGGCAAAAATCTTGAGCCAGTAGCGATACAGGTTGGCGTAGACGCCCTTGTCGGTTTTCAGCCAGAGGCCTTCCAGCACCGCGAGATAGCTGGCGATGCCGATGGTAAAGGCCGGGAACAGGAAATGGAAACTGACGGTAAACGCAAATTGTGCCCGGGCCAGATTGATTGCGAGATCATTTTCCATCATATCAGGCCTCTTGCCATCCAATCGTCGGTTATGTTGTCGGCGTTGTCTTCGGTATCCGCAATTGCAATTAGCGCAGAATAAGCTGCATTTTGTGAAAGGAAGACCTTGCCGGACAATTGCTCGAGAAAATGCGAGCGTTGCAGACGGTCCATCACCGGACCTTTGACTTCCGACAGATG
>JAGPVK010000487.1 GCA_018067055.1 Sphingomonadales bacterium
CTCGACCATCACCATCGTCTTTTGCAGCAGCAGCAGATGCGGCTGGGTCTCCATGTCGAAATCGCGGGTGATCGCGAACAGCCCGTCGAGCATATCGCCGACCGACAGCTCGCTGACCGGCTTGCCGCGCATCGGCTCGCCGACCGCGCGCAGGGCCGTGGCGAAATCCTCCATGCTGTGGTGATCGGGGACATATTGCGCTTCGAAATGGATTTCCGCGACGCGCTTGTAATTGCCGGTGGTCAGACCGTAGAGAATTTCCGCCAGCCAGACCCGCGCTTTCTTGTTGATCCGGCCCATGATGCCGAAATCAATCGCGACAATCGTGCCGTCGGCTTTCACGAACAGATTGCCCTGATGCATGTCGGCATGGAAATAGCCGGCTTCGATCGCCTGTTTGAGGAAGGTGTGGACCAGCCGGTTGGCAATGGCATCCAGATCATGCCCCGCCGCAACCAGTGCCTCGCGGTTCGAGATTTTTATGCCATCGACCCAATCGAGCGTCAGTACGCGGCCGGATGTCCGGTCCCAGTCGATTGCCGGAATCTCATATTTATCGACCTGGTCCATATGCTCGGCCAGTTCCGAAGCGCTGGCCGCTTCTCGGCGCAGATCCAGCTCGCGCATGGTCCAGCGGCGGAAATTGGCGATCACCAGTTGCGGCCGCAGGCGCTTGGCCTCGCCGCCGAAGGCCTCCAGCTGCGCTGCAGCCCATTCGTAGGTTTCGATATCCTGGTTGAATTTCTTGATGATGCCGGGACGCAGCACCTTGACCGCGACATCCTTGCCTTCCAGAGTGGTTGCGCGGTGCACCTGGGCGATCGAGGCGGCACCCACCGGGTCGGGATCGATATAGCTGTACAGTTCGTCCAGCGGCTTGCCGAGGCTGAGTTCGATCTCGTCGCGGATCTGATCGAACGGCACGGGTGGCAGGCTATCCTGCAATTGCAGAAGATCGCGCGCTGCCGCTTCGCCAATCACATCGGGTCGGGTTGCCAGCGTCTGGCCGAGCTTGATGGCTGCCGGGCCAATGGCTTGCAGCGCGGCTGAATAATTGGGTTCCTTTGGCTGAAACGTCCAAATTCGAGCGAGACGGAACAGCCTGCGGACTTGCGGCGGTGTTGCCTTATGTTTCTCCAGATCGCGCAGCGCGCCATGTTTGGCGAGCGTGCGGCCCCATTTGAGC
>JAGPVK010000414.1 GCA_018067055.1 Sphingomonadales bacterium
CTTCTGGGCATGGACGTGCCACCGCTGCAATCTCTGGACGAGGCCAATCTGTCGCAGGCAGCGCTGGGTTTCTATGAAGAGAACCGCCGGGTTGCCAATGGCAAGGCGAAGCGGCTGCTAAACTGGCAGCCGCTCTATCCGGATTACAAGGCAGGACTGCAGGCGCTGCTCGACTAAGGTTCAGGCCGGGATGCGGGGCATCTTTGGCTTGCGTGCGCGCAGCGCGACCAGCAAGCCGATCATGGCGAGAACCGCGCCTCCCGCCGACAGCCCGGTCCAGACATAGCCTTCGAAAATCGTCGACAATATCATCGCCACCACCGGCACCAGCACACTGGAATAGGCCGCCTTGCCCGGTCCGATTTCGCGGATCATGGCAAAATAGAGCGGGAAGGTTACGACCGAGCCGATGACGCCGAGATATACGATCCCGCCCCAATAAGCCGCGCGCGTCTCATAGACCGGCGGGCCAACCGTGACCCAAGAGACCGCGACATTGATCAGCGCGCCAAACAGCATCGCCCAGGCCAGAACGGTGATGATCGGATAGGATTTGAGCCGCTCACCCGCCTGCATGACATTGGCCACCGACGCCGACATGATGCCGCCGAAGGTCAGCGCCGCGCCGAGCAGCACCTGTTCGAGGCTGGCCGGAGAGGCGCGATATTCATGCCAGAACAGCATCGCGATACCGACCGCGGCAATCGCTGAGCCGCCGAGAAACGGGGCGGTGAGCTTGTGGCCCAGGAATATCCGGCCCAATATCGCATTCGGCACCATCAGCAGCGCAAACAGCACCGCGACCAGGCCGGAAGTGATGAACAGTTCGGCATTGTAAACAAAGTTGAAATTGAAGGTGAACTGGAAAAAGCCCAGGATCAGCGCCAGCAGATAGCCGGTTCGGTCGAGCCGGAACGGCAGGCGCTTGAATGCTGCCAGCATGAACATAGCGGCGGCGGCAACGATGAACCGGTAGCTGACCGACCAGCTTGGTGGCACTTCGGAAATCTGGTCCTTGATGACCAGCCAGGTCGATCCCCAGATCAGCGAGACCAGCAGGAACGGGATCAATATGCGGGGGGTGAGCAGGCTGACTTCAGCGCTCTCTTCGGTACTCACAGCGCGGCTATCGCGTCCGCAAGCGGGCGAATATCTTCGGCGCTCTGGTTCCAGCTCGTCA
The DNA here is from genome assembly GCA_018067055.1 of Sphingomonadales bacterium. Classification (GTDB taxonomy): domain Bacteria; phylum Pseudomonadota; class Alphaproteobacteria; order Sphingomonadales; family Sphingomonadaceae; genus Parasphingorhabdus. Next base: position 1,181 of record JAGPVK010000414.1, read on the forward strand.
CCAGCCGCGCCTGCCCCTCGCCCCAGTCGTAGAAATCAAAACCGATGCCGCGCAGCTGGGTCGCCTCGTCAGCGGTCAATTTAATGAAAATCTCGTTCGCTTCGACCGGATAGAGCAACCGATCGCGAGCGGCCTTGGCAATGATCTGCGCACCGGCATTGGCCGCCCGCGCATTGTCGAGCCACAGATCATTCTCCAGCATAGCCAATATCTGGGCAGCGAGAAACCGGCCCTTGGACTGCAGATGACCGGCGCGCTTGCGGCGATAATGGGTGTCGGCGGCCAGTTCGCGATCAAAAAATATCAAAGCCTCGGCACTCATTCCGCCATTTTTCACGAAGCCGAAGCTCAGGGCGTCGACACCGGCCTTCCAGGTCAGTTCAGCGGGCGAGCAGCCGAGCGTCGCGACCGCATTGGCAAAGCGCGCGCCATCCATATGCAGGCCAAGCCCGCGCGCCTTGCAGACCTCCGCCAGTCCGGCGACTTCATCAGGTCGGTAGACCATGCCATATTCGCTGGCATTGGTGATCGACACGGCGGCCGGCTGGACCTGATGGACATCATCACGAATCGCCGCGCAATGGGCCTCGACGCTTTCCGCCGAGAGCTTTGCCCCTGCCCCGTCCAGCAGCATCAGCTTCGCGCCGCCGGTAAAGAAAGTGGGCGCGCCGGCCTCGTCCTGCTCGATATGCGCTTCCTTGTGGCAGATCACCCCCTGATGCGGCTGGCACATCGCGGCGAGCGCCAGCGAATTGGCCGCTGTCCCGGTCGCTACCCAGAGCGCTTCGACCTCGGTTTCGAACAGGTCGGAAAAGGCCCCGTTGAGTTGTGCGCTCAGCGCATCGCCATCATAAGCGGTGTCCTGCACATTGGCTTCGGCCAGCGCTTCCAGCAACCTGGGGTGTACCGACGCGGCATTATCAGAAAAAAATCGCATCGCCAGCGCATGGCTCAGAGCCTCTGGCTCGTCAAGATGGCTACTACTCCGATATCTCGACAATATTATCGTCGCTGTCCCGGTCGATATATTTATTATAGGGATCGACGCCGGCAAATTCGGGGCGTTTCTTTGTCACGATGCGGATTTTTTGCGTTCCCGACGTGATCTTGTGACGCTTTTTGTAAAGCACCTCCTTGCTGCTGAATGCCCCCTGATCCGGTCTTGCGCTGAACAGGCCAATCTCGATCTCGTCGACCAGATCGGCCTCGCTTTCCTTGCCCAGACCATCGGCATAAAATTTGGCCGCTTCAACCGATATTTCGGTTTGATAGCGCCCGTCGGCCAGCTTTTTGACGCTGGCAGAACCGGCCTTCAGATCATAGATGGTGATCTTCTCGAGCAGATCCGTGACCAGTTGTCGCTCCGCGTCATTGCGCGCCAGCGACTTGAAGCCATCGACCAGATCGGTGGAAGTCGCGTAAGGAGGGCCCTTGAACTTGTAGCGGTTCAAAAGCTTGGCGAGCATCGCATTGACCCGCGCTTCACCAAGCCGGTCCTGCAGCAGATACATCACCACCGCGCCCTTGCGATAATGGATATAACCCTGATCTTCGACCTTGTTGAGTGGCAGCTCTTCCAGCGCTTCATTGCCGCGGGCACTGAGATAATTGTCGAGCTCATATTTCAGGAAGCGACGGATTTTATCCTCGCCAAGGACCTGCTTCATCACCATCAACGCTGAATATTGCGCCATGGTTTCGACCATCAGAGTTCCGCCCTGCATATTGGCGCTGATCAGCTGATGCGCCCAATATTGATGCCCGAACTCATGCGCCGTCACATAGGTCACATAGTCGATATCTTCGGGGTCGGTGATATTGGCAAGAAATCCGACCCGCTCAGAATAGGGCACGGTTCCGGCAAAGGCCTGCGCAAAACTGGCATAGCCCGGAAACTCGATTATCCGCGCATAGTCGAACTGATAGGGGCCGAAATTCTTCTGAAAATATGCCAGCGAGTTCTCGGTCGCATCCAGCATGGTTTGGACATTATAGTCATGTTCCGGTTGATAATAGACCGCCATGTCGACGCCGTTGGCGCTGCGTTCGGCGACCGCATATTTTGCCGACTGCACCGAGAAGAACGCCAATATCGGATTGGTCGAGACAAATCTTGCAATCCGCCGGTCACCCTTGATTTCGTCCGATATTTTGCTGCCGGGTGCGATCGGGGTCTGGTCCTTGCTGGTACTCACCGTGATATCCGACATCACCCAGTCGGCATTGCCGACATAATTTTGCTCGCGCGCGCTTTCGTCGCCCAGTTTCGGCGGCCGAAGCTCGGAGGGGAGCCCATATTTGCGGCGCTTGGTGCGGTCGGTCAACAATCCGCTGCGGTTCATCCCCAGTTGCGGTGAAAATTCGCTGTTGTTCAGGAAGGTGCCGTTGCGCACCAGACGGACATCATTCTCGCGCGCCCGGAAACCCTGGGCGTGGCGAAAGGCCTTGAAGGCGATGCTTCTATGTTCGCCGACCGCCATCGGAGTGTCGAGCCGATAGATACGATATTTATATTTTTCGTCGTTCATTTCCAGTTTTGAATCCGGAATATCGACGGATTTGATCTGGATATAAGGGTCCTGAAAGCGCACATGT
>JAGPVK010000002.1 GCA_018067055.1 Sphingomonadales bacterium
CCGTCTGCGGCAATCTTGCCATTGGCGCTGCTGCCGGGCTTCAGGATGATCTGACTGCCATTGCCGGCGATGATCGGTTTTGGCGAAGTGCCTGTGGGTGCCGATGCGGTAAAGCTGCCCCTTGGCACGGACAACTGGCCGTCTGCCGACAGCGAATAGCGAGCTGGCCCCATGATGCTGACCGTCGTTCCGTCATCCAGTTTCAGCTGGACGACACCCGATGCGATTTGCTGTTCGCCGCCGCCATTTTCACTGGAAGCAGTATCGTTTCCAGCAGACGTGAACACCATTTCCGCTGCCCACAAAGGCGAGCCCGGTACAAATATCGCGAACAGGGTGGTTGCGAGCGCGCTGGCACTGGCCAGTTTGACGTCGGTCAGCAAGCTGGTGTTTCTTTGTTGGATCTGGGTCATGGTTTGTCTCCCAAGGGTCATATTGTTTAAACTAGAAGCTCAGGCGCGCGCCGACAGAGGCGGTCCAGCGGTCATAATCATAGAGCCCGATATTGCTGTCGTTGCGGGTGTAGGTGACGCGGGGACGCACGCTGATCGCGTCGGTGAACCGGTAGCGCAGCCCCAGCGAGGCATCATATTGCGTGTCCTTGCGGCCTTTCAGGAACAAAGGATCGCGGCTGTCATAGTTGCGATGCTCCACGCTGGCGCCGGCGATGATCGAGGCCTTCTCGCCTAGCCGCCATTCACCGCCCAGTTGCGCATTGGCAAAGCCGTAGCTCAATTGATCGGCGCCGACGCGGCGGGTCTCTTCCTTGCCGCCGCCGAGACCGCCATAGATGCTCTTGTCGGCATAGGTGATGCTGCCGGAAAAGCGCTCGGCATCCTGCAGCGGAGCGCCGTCATAGTTCAGCCGGAAATATTGTCCGCTGACAGACAGCGCACGATCATTCGACAAGCGCTTGGTATAGCGGACATCGCCGCCGACGCTGGTCCGGTAGCCATTGTGACCAAGCCAGAACCGCTGCGCCTGTCCCGAAAGCGAGACCACGTCTCCGCTCGCCAGGCTGTGGGACAGGCCAAGTGTGCCGACCGCCGAAGCCTGATCGACAAAGCGGCTATCGATATTGTCGCGCCAGTTGCCAAGCACCGAACCAAACAGGCGTGTCTGGCGGCTAAGCGGGGTCGAACCCGAGAGGCCACCCTGTATTTGATAAAAACCGGCATCCTGTTCGCGCGCAGCACCGTTCAGCGTCGCCGGGCCGAGAAAGGCAAACAGCGGCAGCGTGATCGAAATGGCGTCGGTCGCGGTGTTGATATTGCTGTCATATCCGCCCTCGACATCGAAATAGCCGGTGATCTCGGATGCACCACCGGCAATCGCTGTATCAAGCTGACGAACCACGCCATCAATCCGGTTGCGGACGGGATCGGGAATCGAAGGATCGCCGCGGACGGTTTCAAATTCCGCGCGAGCCGTATCAACGTCCCCGGCCATGGCATAAGCCCGTGCCAGTTCAGCCTGCGCGCGCGCATTGTCCGGCTGCACCGCCAAAACGCGCTGGAACGCCAGGATGGCTTCACCGTAGCGACCCGAATCCAGGGCCGCCAGACCAAGAGCAAGATTGAATTCCGGGTCATTTGCCCGTTCTTTCAGCTGGGCATTGAGCGCGCGATATGTTGCTCCTGAATCCGCAGATCGGCCGGGATCATTTGGACCTCCGGCATCAGTTGTGGTCGCCGCAATAGCAGGCGTTGCTCCCGCCACTGCCAATATGAGCGCACAAAATATAATGCGATACGAACTTTCCATGTCAATGCCCCTAACGTAAACGACACAAATCCAGCTTCGATGGTTCGAAAGCCTTGGCCTGCTTATGTTCAGGAGCTTGAGTGGTTTCATCATTCAAATGGATGAAATGGTGAGAAATATTCGGAAAGTTCGGGGTGCGAATGCTGCCGTTCCAGCTTTCCGCATGGCCCGATGCGGCTTCGCTCGCAACGCGGCCAAGCCTATATGGTTATTTCACGCAAAGTCTCGCTGTTTCCAGCGAGCAATATCAATGGAAATTTTCGACCGCTGTGGCTGGTTCAGTTTTCGACAAGAAACCAAAACACCACAGCCTGTTGAGGTAGTGCGGGATTTATCAACGCTCCGGATTCCGGCATTTCTCTAGATATCGTCGATCATCTCGGCCAGCGTGGCCAGGCATTCTCGCGCGAGCAAAGTACAGCGCTCGGGCGACCAGCCTTGCTCGGCATCGGGCAGATCGCAGTTATCCTTGAACGGCATTTCCAGAGTCATTGCGACTGCGCCAAAGCGTTCGGCCAGCTGATTGGTCGACATCGACAGATTGGCCTTGCCCTTGGCAGCGGTCGGATAGCCAAGCTTGGTCTGGAAATCCGGCGTGCGCTGGGCGAGGCGGTCACGATAGCCGTGATATTTCTCCAGCTGCGCGTCGGTGATTGAGGGAATGCCTTCAAAACCGGCGATGAAAACCGCAGGAATTGCTTCGTCCCCGTGGACATCCATGGCGAAATTCACGCCGCTTTCGTCCATCGCATCGCGGACGCACAATACTTCCGGAGATTTTTCTGCACTGGGTTCGTGCCATTCGCGGTTCAGGTTGGTTCCGGCAAAGTTGGTTCGCAAATGCCCTCTACGCGAACCATCCGGGTTCATGTTCGGGACGATATGAAAGCGGCATTTCTGTAACAGCAGCCGTGCATGCGGATCGGCCGGATCGGTCAGCATTTCCAGCGCGCCTTCCATCCACCATTCGGCCATGCTTTCGCCAGGGTGCTGTCGAGCGTAGAGCCAGACCTGCTTGTCGCCGCTGCCTATTTCCACGCAGTCGATCGGCTGACCTTCCAGGCTATGGCCCAGCGTCTGCACCGTGACGCCTTCAAAGCCGGCGGTTTCGGCGATCAGATCATGGTGGCGTTCGATACTGTAGGGCGCGAAATAGGCGAACCAGATGATATTGCTGCTCGCGGTATAGCGAATCGAAAGGGTACCGCTTTCCTCGTCATAGCTGCTCGCCGCGCGACCCCAATATTCCCGGTCCTCGCTGACGCAGGCTTCATAATCGGGCCAGCCTTGCGGATAGGCGGATTCTTTCAGTCCGCCAATATCCAGTTCCAGTTCGTCGCCAATCTGGCAAGCCACCCGGAAATGGAACCACTGGAAAAACTCGCTGTCCTTGTCCTTGCGGATCGACAGTTTTGCCGTGGTGCCCGCAATGCTGTGGACTTCGATATTGCCGCTATCGAAAGCGCTGGTGATTTTTATGCTCATGGCACCCTGATAGTGGTTCCGGACACTCCGGGGAAGTCCTTGAATAAGGCTTCGGCCAATTTTGCTGCTGCCAGACCGGGTTGTGCTGCCGGAGAGCCCTGTTTGGCCTCGACCGATGCGCGGCCTTCCCAGACGACGTTGCCATCGGCGCGTTTGGTAATGCGGACCGACAATTCGGTGACGATCTTGTCCTTCGGCTGACCGCCGAGATTGATTCCGATTCCCAGACCGACGCCGGAACCATAGCTGCCGGTGCTGCCGCCGACACCGACCGATATTGGTGATCGCGATCCGCCAGCGCTCAGGACCGCTCTGTCGATTGTATAGCGTGCGACATATTGACTATTTTTGGCGTCATCGCGGGCTTCGGTGAAGCCGACCCGCTGCAATTCACGCAATATGGCTGCGGAATAGGTCGCATATTCGATGCTTCGGCTATCGCCTTCGTCGGTGACATTGGCCTCGATGATGACACTGCCCGGTACGATCGGGGCGACTTGCGCATTGTGAAAGCGGGTAACATCAACCGGCGGTGTCATTGCCGTGCACCCCGACAGGAGCAAGGCCGAGAATGAGCCTGCCAATGCTGCTCGCGCAAATGATGGGAAACCAAACATAATACTCACTCCATATATACACCCCGCTGTCTATTAGCGCATAATCTCTGTCACCGCGGTAAAAAATTGCATCTGCAGACGAGAAGGTTAAACAGCCGAGATTGCGAACTGACAGGGATATTCGAACAATGGCGAAACCATTCACCATATTGGTCACTGGCGGAGCCGGCTATATTGGCAGCCACGCAGTGCTGGCCTTGCGGGATGCGGGATGGCCGGTGGCGGTGATCGACAATCTGACCACCGGTTTCCGCTGGGCGGTGCCGGAGGGGGTTGCCTTTCATGAGGGCGATATTGCGGATTCCGCCTTGCTCGCCCGGATCATCGAGACCGAAAATATCGGCGCGATCATGCATTTTGCCGGTTCGATCATCGTCCCGGAATCGGTGGCAGATCCGCTGAAATATTATCACAATAACAGTGCCAAGAGCCGCAGCCTGATCGAATCGGCGGTGACCGGCGGCGTGCACCATTTCATTTTCTCATCGACCGCCGCGACCTATGGTATCCCCGAGGAAAGCCCGGTCAGCGAAAGCACGCCGCAGCGGCCGATCAATCCCTATGGCATGTCCAAGCTGATGACCGAATATATGCTGCACGATGTTTCGGCAGCGCATGATCTGAATTTCTGTGCCCTGCGCTATTTCAACGTCGCCGGTGCCGACCCAGAGGCGCGGACCGGGCAGTCGACCGCTGGCGCCACCCATCTGATCAAGGTCGCGGTCGAAGCTGCGCTCGGCAAGCGCGACAGCGTCGCCGTCTTTGGCAGTGATTATGACACGCCCGACGGTACCGGTGTGCGTGACTATATCCATGTCTCTGATCTGGCCAGCGCACATGTGCTGGCGCTCGAAGCGCTGATCGCCGACCCGAATCAGAATCATCTGCTGAATTGCGGCTATGGCCGGGGTTTTTCGGTGCTCGAGGTGCTCGATGCCGTCGACCGGGTTACCAACCTCCGAATCGAGCGGAAAATGGAAGACCGGCGCGCAGGCGACCCCGATTCGCTGATTTCCGACAATCGCGCGATCCTGGAGCGCTTCCCCTGGCAGCCGAAACATGCCGATCTCGACGAAATTGTCGCCCATGCACTGGCGTGGGAGCGCAAACTGATCGAAATTCGCGGAGAATAGCGCTGGTCGCTTGACTTTGCTGACCGCCGACCTTAATTGCCCTGCTTCAACGCAGCAAGGCTGCTTTCAAGAAATTCAGATAATCAAGGCGTGGTACCAAAATGAAAGTCCGCAACTCTTTGAAGTCGCTTAAAAACCGTCACCGGGATTGTCGCGTAATCCGTCGCCATGGTCGCACCTATGTGATCAACAAGACGAATCGCCGGTTCAAGGCACGCCAGGGCTAATTGCCTGTTTATGGCAGAAGCATCTGCCATTTCCAAAATTGACACCGTCATCTTCGATATAGGCAATGTCCTGTATCGCGGGGACTTGCGCTGTCTGTTTGCAAAGCTGATTGATGATTCGGAAGAGCTGGACTGGTTTCTGGCTCACGTGGTGACGCCGGAATGGCATTTTCAGCATGATGCCGGACGGGCCTTTGCCGATATGGTTGCCGAGCGCAGCCGCGAATTTCCCGAATATAGAGATCATATCACAGCTTATTCCGAGCGTTTCCCGGAAACCATCCCGGGACCGGTCGAGGGCATGCTTGATCTTGTCCGGGCGCTGGCGGGCCGCGGCGTCCCTTTATTCGCAATCAGCAATTTCGGGGCCGAGTCCTGGGCGCTGTTCCGGCCATCGGCGCCGATATTCGGCATATTCTCGGATATCGTGATTTCCGGCGAAGAAAAGCTGATCAAGCCGGATGCAGCCATTTTCGAACTGGCCTTGAAACGTTTTGACCGCCGTGCCGACCAATGTCTTTTCATTGACGACCGGAGAGAGAATATCAAAGCCGGTCAGGCTGTCGGTCTTGCCGGCCATCATTTCAAGGATTCTCGACAACTCGAACGCGAATTGAAGGCTTTGGGCCTGCTTTAGCTACGCTTGAGCTCGTCTCCGCTCAGCCTCACGATATGCAGCAGGTTGGTCGATCCCGGGGTGCCGAAGGGCACGCCTGCGCAGACTATCAATCGCGATCCTGCCTCGGCCATCTTGTGGCGCAGGGCCATGCGTTTGGCTTTACCGATCATTTCCTCGAAATTGGTGACGTCGCGGGTGACCACGGCATAGGCACCCCAGAGCAGGCCGACGCGCCGGGCTGTGTGACGGTCCGGAGTGAGCACCAGCAGCGGCACTGACGGCCGCTCGCGCGCCATCCGGCGAGCGGTCGAGCCCGAAGACGTGTAGCAGACAATCGCCGACGTCTCGATGGTCCGGGCAATATTGTAACTCGCCGCCGCCAGCGCGTCCGCCGTGGTCTCGTCGGGTACGGTTTCGGTGAAATGCACCCGGTCAGCGTAGGACGGATCATTTTCCACCTGCGCAGCGATTCTGTCCATCATCGTCGCCGCTTCGATCGGCCAGTCACCGACAGCGGATTCGGCGGACAGCATGATTGCGTCGGCGCCGTCATAAATCGCGGTGGCGACATCGGATACCTCGGCGCGGGTTGGCGTTGGCGACTTGATCATCGATTCCAGCATCTGGGTGGCAACCACCACTGGCCGCCCGAGCTTGCGGGCCGCGGCGACGATTTTCTTCTGCAGCGGCGGCACCTGTTCCGGCAGCAGTTCCACGCCGAGATCGCCGCGCGCGACCATCACCGCATCGGACAGTTCGAGTATCTCGTCGAGCCGGTCAATCGCTGCCGGCTTCTCGATCTTGGCCAGCAGCGCCGCCTTGCCGCCAATCAGCCGCCGCGCTTCGGCGACATCTTCCGGGCGCTGCACGAAACTGAGTGCGATCCAGTCGACATCCTGCTCGAGCGCAAAGGTCAGGTCCTTGCGATCCTTGTCGGTCAGCGAACTGACCGGCAGCACCACTTCCGGAACATTGACTCCCTTGCGGTCGGAGATTTCACCACCGACGACGACTTTCGTCTCGACGCTCTTGCCATCGGCCTTGGTCACTTCCAGCCGGATTTTGCCATCGTCGAGCAACAATGTGTGGCCCGGCTGCAGCGTGCTCAAAATCTCCTTGTGGGGCAGGCTGACGCGCTTCGCGTCGCCCTTTTCCTTGCGCATGTCGAGGGTGAAGCGTGCGCCGTCTTTCAGCATTACCGGCGGATTGGCAAAGGTGCCGATGCGCAGCTTCGGTCCCTGCAGATCGGCGAGGATGGTGATCGGTCGGCCAATTTTCTTTTCCAGCGCCCGGATCGATTTCACATTGGCAGCATGGGCCTTGTGTTCGCCGTGGCTCATGTTCATCCGGAAGGCGTCGACGCCGGCGCGATACATTTTCTCGATCATTTCCGGGCTGCCGCTGGACGGCCCGAGCGTAGCCAGCACTTTGACCTTGCGGTTACGGGAGAAGGTCGGCGATGCCATTTTCAAATTCCTTAGTGGCGCTTTACTTGTCTGTTGCCTATTCCCAAATCATGACAGGTTAAAAACAAAAAACAACGGAAACGAACATGACCCAACAAATATCTGATGCCGCCGCCGCCGCTGCCTTCCGCCGTCTCGTTAGCCATTTGCAGCACCGCCATGATGCGGAAAATATCGATTTGATGGGGCTCGCCGGCTTCTGTCGCAATTGTCTGGCCGACTGGGTGATGGAGGCGACGGTTGATGCAGGCGGTTCGCTGACCAGGGACGAAGCCCGCGAGGCAATTCATGGCATGCCCATGAACGAGTGGAAGGGCAAATATCAGACCGAGGCGACCCCGGAGCGACTGAAAAAGATGAAGGAAAGCGTGGCCAAAAACGCCGACGCATCTTAAAGACGGGCTACGAATCCGAATAAAATATTTCAAAGGAATGAAGAATGAGCGAAGGCAATGTTGCCGCAGACCAGTTGCGTCTGTTTATCGAACGTATCGAGCGGCTGGAAGAAGAGAAAAAGGGCATGGCGGACGATATTCGCGACGTCTATTCCGAAGCGAAATCGCAGGGCTATGACGCCAAGATCATGCGCCAGATCGTGCGTTTGCGGAAAATGGAAGCCCATGACCGTCAGGAAATGGAAGCCATTCTCGACACCTATAAAGCGGCGCTTGGCCTGGCCTGAGCAATAGGCTAATAGCCGGTCTTCAGCGGCGGGAGAGCAATGATGATTGTCACCACGACACCCAGTATCGAGGGGCACGCGATTCGCGACTATCGCGGGATCGTGATTGGCGAGGTGATCGTCGGCGCAAATCTGTTCCGCGATCTGTTCGCCAGCATCACCGACATTGTCGGCGGACGCTCGGGCAAATATGAAAATGTCCTGAAACGCGCGCGCGATGAAGCGCTGGCGGAGATGGAAGCTGAGGCGGCGAAGGTCGGTGCCAATGCGGTTGTCGGCGTCGATCTCGACTATGAGGTCGTCGGCGACAAGGGTTCCATGCTGATGGTATCGGCATCGGGAACCGCGGTAATCGTGGAATAAGCAAATCGGGAATTTGAGGTAAAATGGCAGGCCATAGTAAATTTAACAATATCAAGCATCGCAAGGGCGCGCAGGACAAGAAGCGTGCGGCGCAATTTTCGAAACTGTCGCGCGAGATAACCGTCGCGGCCAAGTCGGGCATGCCGGATCCGGATTTCAATCCGCGACTGCGGCTCGCGGTCAACAGCGCGAAAGCGGTGTCGATGCCAAAGGACAATATCCAGCGCGCGATCGAAAAGGCGTCGGCCAACGAAGGCGATGACTATACGGAAATCCGCTATGAAGGCTTTGGGCCTGGCGGCGTGTCTTTGATCATCGAAACGCTGACCGACAATAATAACCGCACTTTTACCAATGTTCGCACAATTATGTCGCGAAATGGTGGCAATTTGGGCGAAAGTGGTTCGGTTTCGCACGGTTTTGACCGGGTCGGCTATATTCATTATCCGGCCAGCGTCGGCGACGAGGAAAAGGTCCTCGAAGCCGCAATGGAGGCAGGCGCCGAAGATATTTCGTCCGATGACGACGGCCACGAAATCTGGACCGCGATGGAAGACCTGCACGAAGTATCCGGTGCCCTGGAAAAGGCGCTTGGCGAGGCCGAAAGCGTGAAGCTCGCCTGGCGGCCTTCGGTGCAGGTCGAAGTGGATCAGGAACAGGCGGAAACACTGCTCAATCTGATCGATCTGCTGGAAGAGGATGACGACGTCCAGACGGTCTGGGGCAATTATGACGTGTCCGACGAGATCATGGAAAAACTGAACGCCGAGTGATGTGGGAATTTGCCGCCAAGGCCGCCCTCGCAGGAGTGATCGTGGCTCTGGTGGCAGGCATCGCACAACGTCAGCCCAGTTTCGGGGCGCTCGTCGCCTCGCTGCCGCTGATCTCGATATTGGGCATGATTTTCCTGTGGTATGCGCGGCCTGACGCGGAAAACATGGCTCTCCATGCCGAAGCAACCTTCTGGTATGTGCTTCCATCTCTTCCAATGTTCCTGCTGATTCCGGTGTTGCTGCGCAATGGTGTCAGCTTCTGGCTGTCGCTGGCGGCGGGGTGCGTGCTGACGATCAGCCTCTATCTGATCATGGCCTTGGTCGGTCGTCGTATCGGGCTACCCATTTAAGATGATCATTCTCGGCCTCGATCCGGGTCTTGGCACCACCGGCTGGGGCGTAATCGTGGCGGACGGCAATCGCCTGTCCCATATCGCCAATGGCCAGATCAAGACCGACTCGAAAATGGCGCTGGCCAGCCGCTTGCTCAAGCTCGATCTCGAACTGACCGACCTGCTGCTCGAACATAAGCCGGACGGTGCGGCGGTTGAGGAAGTGTTCGTCAACAGCAATCCGCAGAGCACGTTGAAACTGGGGCAGGCGCGCGGCGTGGTGCTGCTCGGCGCTTCGCGGACCGGGATCGAAGTCGGCGAATATTCGGCGCGGACGGTGAAGAAATCCGTGGTCGGTGTCGGTAACGCTGACAAGGATCAGGTGCAGGCGATGCTGAAGATTCTGCTGCCCGGCGTGAAGCTGGCTGGCGCGGATGCCGCCGATGCGCTGGCGGTGGCGATCACCCATGCGCATCATCGGAAGCGGTAAGCAGGTAAAGCACCGTTCGTCCTGAGCCTGTCGAAGGACCTTGGAGCGCGCGAATCCGTACTTCGACAAGCTCAGCACGAACGGAACTGGACTTGTGCCGCCCTTGCATTAATACAAGGCCATGATCGCAAAACTGACCGGCACCATCGACGAAATCGGCACCGACAATATCGTGCTTGATGTGCAGGGTGTCGGCTATCTGGTGTTCTGCTCTTCGCGCACCATCGGCGCGATTGGCGGCAAGGGTGATGGCGCGACCATCTATACCGAGATGCAGGTCAGCGAGACCGACATGCGCCTGATGGGCTTTGCCAGCGGATCGGAGCGCGACTGGTTCCGCTTGCTGATTTCGGTGCAGGGCGTCGGCGGCAAGGTCGCGCTGGCGATCTTGTCGGCGCTGGAACCGGGAGAAATTTCGCGGGCCATTGCGATGGGCGACAAGGCGATGATCAGCCGCGCCAATGGCGTCGGGCCGAAACTGGCGCTGCGGATTGTCAATGAATTGAAGGACAAGGTTGGCGGCATTGCGACTGATCCGATTGTCGGCGCGGGCGGCGTGATTCATGCGCCTTCGAACAATAGCGCCGATGCGGTTAGCGCCCTGCAGAATCTCGGCTTCAAACCGGCGGACGCGAGCGCGGCGGTGGCTGCGGCCGATGCCGAGGCCGGTGATGGCGCGACGCTGGATGCACTGGTCAGGTTGGCACTGAAGAAGGCGGCGCGATGAAGCGGAAGTTAAATTTCGTTGTTATGGGCTTAGTATTGATGGGATCATCGGCTGCGCACGCAGCAGACGATATCTGTAAGAAAATCGCTAAATTTGAAAGCACGGGTTTTGATGGAACTGAAAACCCTGAAGGCCGCCGTTGGATAGAGCTGCAATGGCGCGGGGTCTGGTTGGTTGAGTGGGGATTCGATTGCTCTAATTCCGGAGACCAAGTGGCAAAAGAC
>JAGPVK010000288.1 GCA_018067055.1 Sphingomonadales bacterium
CATGCGCTAGGGTTACCGAAAACAAGATAGAATTTGGAGCTTGGCACAACCGTTCGTCCTGAGCTTGTCGAAGGATATTTTTCGATGAGAGATGTGGTTCGACAAGCTCGCCACGAACGGTCTAGCGGCCAATTTGGGAACTGAGGGAATATATGGATAATTTAGGCACAATCGGGACAACCGAAGAGCAGATTGAACTGATGGATGTCGCAACCAATTTCTGTCGCGACAAAAGTCCGATCGACAAGGTGCGCGGGCTGATCGACGACGATCTTGGCTATGATCCCGGCATCTGGAAGGAAATTGGCGAGCTCGGCTGGCTGGCGATCGCGATTCCCGAGGCGCATGACGGGGTTGGCCTGTCGATGGCAGAGGTTGTACCGATTGCCGAGCAAATGGGCCGCAATCTGATGAGCACGCCTTTTGGCTCGACCACGCTGGCGGCGCAGGCCTTGCTGGCTGGCGGCAGCGAAGCGCAGCAGGCCGAATGGCTGCCAAAAATTGCGGCGGGCGCGGCGGCAACGCTGGCCTTGCGCGAAGCTAATGGCGACTGGGATCTGGCCAATATTGATGCGACAGGCGTCGAGAGCGGTGGCACGGTGACTCTGTCCGGCAAGAAGCAGCTGGTGCTGTGGGCGGACAGCGCGGAACTGATCATCACCTCGGTGAAGATCGACGGCGCGGTACGCTTTGCCCTGATCGAACGGTCGGCACTGTCTGATGGTGCGCTACGCCGCGAAACGGTGATCGACGAAACCGCGCGCAGCTATGAAGTCACCTTGGACGGCGTGACCCTGCCAGCTGATGCGCTGTTTGACGCTTCGCGGACCCGCGAGACACTGGAGAAGATCGAGCTGGCCGCGGGCCTGATCCATGCCGCCGAAATGACCGGCGGCGCGCAGGCGGTGATCGACTATACGCTGGAATATCTCAAGACCCGCAAGCAGTTCGGCAAGATCATCGGCAGCTATCAGGCGCTCAAGCACCCGACGGTAAATAACTATGTCGAATATGAAAAAGCGCGCACGCATCTTTATAGCGCGGCGCACAGCTGGGGCGAACAGGGACGGGGCGAGGTTGCTGTCCGCATGGCGGCGGCCCAGTCTCATTCGAGCTATTCCACGTCTGCCGACCGGGCCATCCAGTTCCACGGCGGCTTTGGCTTCACTCATGATTGCGATGCGCAACTGCATCGGCGCAAGGCGATTTTGGCAGGGGCGCTGATTGGTGATGCGGCTTATCAACGGTCGAAACTGGCGGGATTGCTGTTTGACTAAGGATTGAATGAACTGTGCTCCTGCGGAGGCAGGAGCCCATCTCGTGCCATTGCGTCTTTACGCAATTTCAGGAGATGGACCCCGGCCTTTGCCGGGGCACAAATCTAAAAAAAGCAAAGGAGAAACAAAAATGTCTGAAGTACTCACCGAAATTCGCGACGGTTTCATCATCGTCACCATCAACCGGCCGGAAGCCAAAAACGCGATGACCAAGGCCGCCGCGGAAGGCATTCGCGCGGCGATGGAGCAGCTCGACAATGACAACAGCCTCAACGCCGGGATCATCACTGGCGCTGGCGGGACATTCTGCTCGGGCATGGACCTCAAGGGCTTTTTGCGTGGCGAGACACCATCAGTCAAAGGCTATGGCTTCGGCGGCATCACCGAAAAGGGTCCCGAAAAACCTCTGATCGCTGCGGTCGAAGGCTATGCGCTGGCGGGCGGGCTCGAACTGGCTCTGGCCTGCGATCTGTGCGTCGCCAACGTCAACGCGAAATTCGGTATTCCCGAAGTGAAGCGCAGCCTGGTGGCCGCTGCCGGTGGCGTGATCAAGCTCCAGCAGATTGTCGGCAAACGTATCGCGATGGAATGGGCATTGACCGGTGAATTTTTCACCGCCCAGCGCGCCTATGAAGTCGGCTTTGTCAATCGCGTGACCGAAGGCGCTGCTCTGGAAGCGGCAATTGAACTGGCGACGACAGTAGCGGCCAATGGCCCGTTGGCGCTCAAGGCGACCAAGAAGATCATCAACGAAAGCTATGACTGGACCAGCGAGGAAGCCTGGAAGAAACAGGCCGAAATCACCATGCCGGTGTTCACCTCCAAGGATGCGCAGGAAGGCTCGCTCGCCTTTGCCCAGAAGCGCAAGCCCGACTGGAAGGGTGAATAAGCCCGACTTATGACAAGCACAGATATTGTAGATCAGTGGGCAGCGTCGCAAGACCTACCCGCATGGTTCGTGCGGGCGATGGCTGTGCCGCGCGAAGAAGCCTTTGTCGAAGTGGATGGAAGCAAGGTCCATTATTTCCGCTGGGGCAAGCGCGGCAAGCCGCCACTGCTGATGACTCACGGCTTCCTCGCTCACGCGCGCTGTTTTGCCTTCATCGCGCCCTTTCTGGCCGGGGAATATGATGTCATTGCCTATGATCTGGCGGGCATGGGTGACAGCGAAATCGCGGCTGATTGTGATGGCGAGAAACGTGCCAAGGATATGGTCGCGGTCGCCGACGCGCTGGATCTTTTTGCCAATGCGGCGAAACCGAAGATCATCGCTCACAGCTTTGGTTCGGGTGTTGCGCTGACCGCTATGGAAATGGCTGGTGAGCGGTTTGGCGGGCTGATCATCTGCGACCTGATGGTCATGCGACCGGAAAAATTATTGGCTCATTTCGAAGGTGGCGGTGGGCCGCCCGGATCGGGTCGGTCGGATCGGGCCAACAAAGTCTATCCCGATTATCAATCCGCCCATGCCCGTTTTGTGCTGTCACCCCCGCAGCCGGTGCAGGAACCATTCCTGTTTGAATATATGGCTTATCATTCCTTGCGCCGGGTCGATGCTGGCGAGCAGCAGGGCTGGTCGTGGAAATTCGATCCGATGGTTTTTGATCGCAATGAAAATGATATGGCGAAATGGGCGCAAACGCCGCAACGCATTGCCGACCTGCCGCACCGGCTGGCAATGATCTATGGCGAGAATAGCAAGCTGTTCGACGCCGACAGTGCGGCCTATATACGTGAACTCGGCGGCAGCCATGTGCCGATGATCGCGGTACCGGAAGCGGAGCATCATCTGATGCTTGATCAGCCGCTGGCGCTGGTGACAGCGCTGCGATCGGTGCTGGCTTTGTGGACGGATTGAACATTTTCTGACCGGCTGGCTGATCGCCGGATGAACCAGACCGGCTATCTACGACAAACTGCTACAAAATACCTCGAATCTGACAAATGCCTGCGACAGCTTGCCCCTATTTCTGTTTGTGACGCCGCAGTTGGCGCCAAATGGAAAAGGAATTCGACATGAAAAAATTTCTGATGGCTTTGGCAGTCACGAGTATGGCTGTTTCCCCTATGGTTACTGCACAGGTAGCGGCCGCCGTCCACAAGACGGACCAGAGATCCAACTACAAGACGGTCAAGAAAACTGTCACCAACAAGCGCGGCAATCGTGTTGCGACGCGGACCGTCACGGTGCAAAATCGTGCTCCGGACCGCTACAATCAAACGCGCCATGCGGAGAACCGGAACCACAGAAACTGGGCCAAGGGCCAGCGGTTCGACCGGCGCTATGCGACTAATTACCGGGTGATTGATAACCCTCGTGCCTATCGACTGTCGAACGCCCCGCGCGGCTATCAATGGGTGCGGTCCGGCAATGATGCGGTACTGATCGCGATCACCAGCGGTATTATCGGAGCGGTGATCGGCAACGCGATTTATCGCTGAGCCAGACAACTGGAAAAGCACCTGGAACAAGCAAAAGCGGCTCCCGGGATTTCGGTTCCGGGAGCCGTCACTTATCTATTGATGCTTGCCTATTTGTTTTTGTTGCTCTTGGACTTCATGGATTTCTTCAGGGCAGCCAGCCGCTCTTCGACTTCCGAGTTTCGCTGCAGCTTGCCAATGTCGGCTGCATGTTTTGAAGCGCCTGCCACGCCGCCGGCCATTTCCATGGTCCGTTCGAAAGTCTCTTCGGCGCGCTTGATCTTCCGTTCCACGCTCGGGTCCGACGTCATATGTTCGTCGCTGACGGCCTTGTTCTCGCTCATCATCTTTTCAAATTCGGCGAGTTCGTCTTCCATCGCCGTTTTGCGGGCAGCGAGCTCTTCCAGCAGTCTGTCCAGACGGCTGACATCCATCTTGGCCGATTCTTCCAGATTCTTGAAATGCTTGATCTTCGCCTCGAAATCCATCTGCTGCATGATCGCCGCTTCTGCCAGATCCTCGCGGCCTTTTTCCAGGGTGAAGAGAACTTTTCCGCCCCATTCTTCCGCCCGCTGGGCCGATAATTTCTGTTGGCCAACCGCCTGGTTCTGGCGATCCGTCGCATCTTCCTGTTCCCGGCGAACCTTGTCCATCGCCCGGTCAACCTCGCGGATCGCTTCCCGCATCAGGCTGGTGCCGCTGGCACGCTCAGCCTGATCGAGGGCCGATTCTATCCCTGCCGAAACAACGCGTTTCGCACGCATGTAAAACGGTTCTGCCATGTTTCGAATGTCCCAGAGTTAGTTGATCAGTAAGAGGTAAATGAAATTCGCCAATAGTCAACAAACACCAGGCACGGATAATCTAGCCTGCCAGAAACCCTTCCAGCCGGCCTCTGATAATCTCCTCCGCTTCGGCCATGATCCGGTCGATCAGTTCCTGACAGGTTGGAATATCGTTGATCAGGCCGGCAACCATGCCGCAGCTCCACGCACCGGCATCCATCGTGCCTTCCATCATGATCTTCGGATAGACACCCGCGACCTGCTCGATGACATCGGAGAATTGCAGATCGGCGCCTTTTTCCTTCTCGATTTCGAGCAGCCGTTCGACCGCCGGGTTGGTCAGCACCCGTTCGGTGTTGCGCAAGGGCCGCATTACCAGACGGGTGTCGAGCTCGCTGGCGGCGACAATCGCGTCCTTTACATTCTGGTGCACCGGCGCTTCCTTGGTGGCGATAAAGCGGGTGCCCATGTTCATGCCTTCTGCGCCCATCGCCAGCGAGGCAACGAGGCTGCGGCCATCGGCCTGACCGCCGGAGGATACGAACGGAATATCCAGTTCGTCAGCGGCGCGTGGCAGCAGGATCATGTTCGGAATATCGTCTTCGCCGGGGTGGCCGCCGCATTCGAAGCCATCGACCGAGACCGCGTCGCAGCCGATGCTCTGGGCTTTCAGCGCGTGGCGGACGGCGGTGCATTTGTGGATCACCTTGATGCCGGCGTCATGCAGGGCGGGGAGCACCTGGACCGGGTT
>JAGPVK010000290.1 GCA_018067055.1 Sphingomonadales bacterium
ATCGCGGCGCTATAGTCACAGCATTGTTTCCGGTCAACAAGTGGAATGGAGAAATACGCTAAAACTTGCACGGTCAATGCGATCCGCGCTAACAGCGCTTTCCGAGCCGATACGAGCCACCAAGGGGCAGACATGAACGCATTTTATGACATATTGATTGTTGGTGCTGGCCACGCAGGCGCACAAGCCGCCATCGCATTGCGCCAGAAGAAGTTTGAAGGTTCCATCGGTCTGGTGGGCAACGAGAAATATCCGCCCTACGAACGGCCACCGCTGTCGAAGGAATATCTGGCCGGTGAAAAGCCATTTGAACGGATTTTGCTGCGGCCCGAAAGTTTCTGGGCCGAGCGCGAGATTGATTTGCTCACCGGCCGCAGAGTGTCGAAACTCGATCCAATCGCCAAGACAGTGACTTTGGCCTCCGACGATGAAATCGGCTATGACAAGCTGATCTGGGCGACCGGCGGATCACCGCGCATGCTCGACTGTCCGGGCAGCCAGGCGCGGAATATCCATGCTGTCCGGTCCCGCGCTGACGTCGACAAGATCATGGCTGCCTTGCCCACAGTGCAGAAAGTGGTCGTCGTCGGCGGTGGCTATATCGGGCTGGAAGCGGCTGCGGTGCTCACCAAATTGGGCAAGCAGATAACCATCGTCGAGTCGCTCGACCGGGTTTTGTCGCGCGTGGCCGGCGAAGCGCTCTCCCGATTCTTTGAAGCCGAACATCGCAGCCATGGTGTCACCATTGAACTGGAAGCAAGTGTCGCCGGTTTTGAAACCGGTGACGACGGCATTGCCACCGCCGTGACGCTTGCGGATGGACGAAGGCTGGAAGCGGACATGTTCGTGGTCGGCATCGGCATCATTCCGGAAACCGGCCCTCTGGTCGCCGCCGGTGCCGCGACCGGCAATGGCGTCGACGTCGACCAGCATTGCCGCACCAGCCTCGAAGATGTCTATGCGATCGGCGACTGCGCTGCGCACAGCAATGCTTTTGCCGATGGCGCCATGATCCGGCTGGAATCGGTCCAGAACGCCAATGACCAGGCGAAAGTGGCGGCGCTCGACATATTGGGCGAAGAGGCCGAATATGACGCCGTGCCCTGGTTCTGGTCGAATCAATATGATCTGAAGCTGCAAACCGTGGGACTGTCGACCGGCCATGACAGCTATGTCGTGCGCGGCGATCCGGCCTCGCGCAAATTTTCAGTCATCTATTATCGCGACGGCAAGGTCGTGGCGCTCGACTGCGTCAATGCCACCAAGGATTATGTGCAGGGCCGCAAAGCCGTTGTGGAGGGATTGAATCTCGACAAGGACGAATTGGTCAACACCGATATCCCGATCAAGGAAGTCGGCATCCACTAGCGGCCCCGAAAGGGCCATGTGCCAATATCCTGCCAGGGACCATCGACATAATAATGCAGCCCGATCCCGTGGATAGCGAAGGGACGGGATTCGAATTCGGCTGACAATTGCTCAAACAGGCGCTGGGCATCTCTCGGAATCACCTTGTTCTGGACGGTGATGTGCAACCGGGGGGTTTGCTGATCCTGCGCTACGAGCAAGCCAGCGAACCGGTCAGCCAATTGCATCCGCATATCCAGCAACTCGGGGGCGTGCAGCTGATAGGCGACGCCGCGTCCGAGGTGGATCACATTGGAAAGCGTTGCTGCGGGTTTCGGCAAGTTGCCGGTAAGCGCGATAACGGCAGACCTGATTTCATCCAGAGCCTGTGGCGGCAGATGGTGAAACAGGGTGATATGGGCACCGATGATGTTCCGCTCCGGCGGGAAATAGCGCCTGCGCAGACTGTCCGCCCAGGCAAATTCCGCTTTGCCCATTTGCGCCGTCATGATGATGGGTCTGTTGAGGCGCTCCATGATTCTGGCCTATCACACAAAATAAAACCGCGAGCAATTTCTTGCTCGCGGTTTCATTCGGGGGACAAAACTTGCCTAGGCGGCTTTGCGGGCCGCTTCGTTTTCATCAAGCCAGTTCAGCAATTTTTCAGGCGTTGATTCGACATAGGGATCATTGTCGACACCGCTGTCATTGATACCCGGCTCTTCGAACCAGGCACTGACGACGCCGTCATCGGCAATCATCGAATAGCGCCAGCTGCGATCGCCAAAACCGAGATGATTCTTCTTGATCAGCATGCCCATGCGGCGGGTGAAGTCACCCGATCCGTCAGGCAGCAGCTTCACTTTTTCCAGCCCAAGCGACTTGCCCCACTGGTACATTACGAACGCATCATTGACCGAAATACAATAGACTTCGTCGACGCCGCGCGCCTTGAACTCGTCATAGAGACGCTCAAAGGCCGGGCACTGCTCGTTCGAACAGGTCGGGGTGAAGGCACCCGGCAAAGAGAATACGGCGATACGCTTGCCGGCGAACAGGTCCTTGGTGTCCACGTCCTGCCAGCGAAACGGATTTTCGCCATCGACGGATTCGTCACGAACGCGGGTTTTCAGGGTTACTTGGGGGATATTTCTACCGATCATCTTGGGTTCCTTTTGATTTCTGTTGACGGCTCACTGCCACTCGCCGGTTAATCGATCAAATTGCTTTTATATGACAGACTGATTTACATAATCGATCAATGAGCGGTTTCGCTTGAAACTTGTTTGCACCGCTCGCAAAAATGCCGAACAATATAAGGGAGAGGGAGAATGAATATGACGGATCAAACCAAATTACCGATCTGGTTCTGGATTGTCGGAGTGGTTGCTCTGCTCTGGAACGGCATCGGCGTACTGGCCTATTTTCAGCAGGTCATGATGAGTGCAGAAGAATTTGCCGCACTACCCGTGATCCAGCAAAACTTGATGTCCACACAGCCGGTCTGGGTGACAGCCGCTTTTGCCATCGCCGTTTTTGCCGGTTTCGTCGCATCGATCAGCTGGTTGTTGAAAAAACGCATCGCGGTGCGGCTGTTTCTGGTGTCCTTGCTGGCGGTGATTGTCCAGTTCAGCAGTTATTTCATCGTCGACGGCTATATGGAATTTGCTTCATCTCAGGGCTGGCTGATGCCGGGCCTGATCCTGCTTTTCGCCGTCGGCTTGCTGCTGCTGTCGCGCCAGGCCGAGCAAAAGGGGCTGTTGCGATAGTTCAGGCTGATGTGGTGAACGGCGTGAAATCGGTGTCTTCATCATAGATGTCGACCCCTTCGCGCCGTTTGAGCCAGCCCACGACCAGATAGGTCACCGGCGTCAGCACCGCTTCCCAGAGCACTTTGAGCAGCCAGTTGGTCACCATCACGGTGATCACGGCCGAGGTTTCCCATATGCCGAGAAACGCCAGCGGATAGAAAATCAGGCTGTCGACGCCCTGCCCGACCACCGTCGAACCGATCGTCCGGCTCCACAGGGCCTTGCCCTGGGTCCAGACTTTCATCCGCGCCATCACATAGCTGTTCACAAATTCGCCGGCCCAGAAGGCGATGATCGAGGCGCCGACAATGCGCGGAACCTGACCGAACACGCTTTCATAGGCCGCCTGCCCTTCCCAGCCCGCTGCCGGCGGCAGGGAGACCACCACCCAGCTCATGAAGGCCATGAACAGCAGCGCGGCAAAACCGGCCCAGATGACCCGCCTGGCCCGCGCATAACCATATACCTCGGTCAGCACATCGCCGATCACATAACCAAGCGGGAAGAACAGAATCCCCGCCCCGTAGATCCACTGCTCGCCGCTGATCATGATGAAGGTCGGCTTGGCCGCCCCGATGACGTTGGACAAGAGCAGCACGGTCACAAAGGCCGCCATCACGAAATCATAATAGCGGAAATGATGGCCGGCCTGGCTGGAAGCGGAGGTCCGCTGGATCGGGCTGTTGTTCATAGACTGTTCTTACCCCACATCCGCGACAATTCAACATTTATGGCGGTCGATGAACATCACGGTTTGCAGCCGGTCAAAAGATCGCTAATGCCCATGAAATCGTGCGCCCGTAGCTCATCTGGATAGAGCGCGAGACTTCTAATCTTGAGGCAGCAGGTTCGAGTCCTGCCGGGCGCACCATTTTTCCTCTTCAATCATTGATGCGCTATCGGGTGTTTCGGCTTGTCCCGGCTGGTGATATGCTCGGCCAATGCCGCTGACGGGATGGCGGTGGATCATTGCTACTGAGAGAGTTTGGCTAAAGCGGTCTGGGGTAATGGGAAATTGGTGCATTTAGTAAACTGTTGTCGTAATTCCGCAATTCAGAGAACATGTTGTTCCCGGGCGAAGAGAAGGTTGTAACCAAAGATGGCGTCAGGCTGGGTAACCCACTGAGAGGACTAAGCTTACCAAAAA
>JAGPVK010000427.1 GCA_018067055.1 Sphingomonadales bacterium
GAAAACTGGAGCGGCAAGCGCGATGTGCTGGACGAACTAAACGAAGCAGGGATCCAAACAAGTTTCAGCGCCCACCCCGTCTTTCAAGGGACAGCTTATGATTATCGCGGTAAAGATTACCCGATAATCGGTGATCGTCCGCTATACTATCTCGTACAGCGCGGTGGTCAGAAGGACAGCCTTGAGCAAGGATTGCTCGATCAGGCTGTTTCAGTCGGCGTCGACATTCGTTTTGGTGAGCGCGCAACAAGTATCGAAGGGCCCGCTGTCTCCGCAATCGGACCCCGCTCAGCCGATGCAATTGCAGCAGGCTATATATTCGAAACCGATCAGGCCGACAGCAATCATATTGTTTTTGATAACAAGCTTGCCCCGCATGGCTATGCCTATTTGCTGGTCCACAATGGCCGGGGTACGCTAGCAAGCTGCATGTTCAGCGGCTTTAAAAATCAAGCGGTGCACGTGGCGCGCTCTGTAAAGTTTTTCGAAGAAAAAACCGGACTGAAAATGAACTCTCCGCGTCCGTTCGGTGGATTTGGAAATTTCCGTATTCCCAACACAGCGATGCAAGGCGGCCATCCTCTGATTGGCGAACAAGCCGGCTTTCAGGATATGCTTGCAGGCTTTGGAATGCGGTATGCCTTGCGTTCGGGCATTTTGGCGGCCCAAAGCTTGATTGAAGGGTCAGATTATACTCATCTGTGGCGAGCGCAGCTCCTGCCACTATTAAAAACCGGCATCAGCAACCGTTTCCTTTACAATGCCGCGGGTGACCGCGGGGCAAGACTGGCACTGCGGAATATCAGCCAATCAAACGCATCTGGAAGGCTGCATCGTCTGTATCAACCTTCTTTTCTTACGAAAATCATATTTCCGCTTGCACAGCGGCAATTTCGCCGCCCGCTTCATGATCCAAGCTGTGATCATGTTGCATGCCAATGTGTCTGGTGTGAGCATGGAGTGGGACACGCCGTCTAGATATTCTGACGGACGCCCAAATTTCAACAGCCGCAGCTGTCCAAAGTTGGCGAATTTGAGTGGTCGACTGTAACGCCGCGCGTTTTCTAACGTCTATTCCCATAAGCAATCTTTGAGCGTCGGCTTTTTTGAAGCCGCCGCGATCTCTCGATTATGAAAATGGAGGTATGAAATCATGCAACACCAACACAAGGCATCCGCGTCACAGCCATCCAACTCCCGCGTAAAATTTATATTTTACGGGTTTTTGGCAATAGCGGCCTTTGCGCTATATTTTGAGCATCAAGCCCATATCCCAGGCGACTATCTGCTGCTCGGCGGCTTGCTGCTTATTTGTGTTGTCATGCATAGTTTCATGCATGGTGGGCATGGCGGGCATGGCGGGCATGGCGGGCATGGTGGGCATGGTGCCAAGCGCGGCGATCCTGATCAAGGGTCAATCCCTGACAAGTTAGGAGAATAATGATGGATATGTCTGCCTACGGGCTATGGTTTCTGGTTGTTTTCAATTCGGCCATTTTCATCATCTTTGCGTTTAGTTTTTTCAAACCTCGGACAAAGCGAGATTGGCGCTCTTTTGGCGGCTTTAGCGCATTTATTGTTGCTCTTTTTACAGAAATGTATGGCTTCCCATTGACCATATATTTCCTGGCTGGCTGGTTGCAATCCAACTATCCCAATATCGACTGGTTCGCGCATGATAGCGGACATTTGCTGGAAATGATTTTCGGATGGGAGGCTAATCCTCATTTTGGGCCTTTTCATCTCTTAAGCTTTGGTTTCATAGGCGGCGGATTCTATTTGCTCTCCGCAGCTTGGCGGGTGCTTTACAAAGCGCAGCATAGCGGCGAACTGGCACAAACAGGCCCCTATGCCCGCGTAAGGCATCCGCAATATGTCGGCTTTGTGTTGATAATGATTGGATTTCTATTCCAGTGGCCAACACTTCTAACACTTGCGATGTTTCCCGTCTTGCTGGTCATGTACTGGCGGCTCGCACTTAAAGAAGAACGCGAAGTCGAAGCGCAACTGGGAGATGTTTACCGCAGCTATGCAGCGCAGGTTCCTCGCTTTATTCCGCGATGGGGCAGTAAATCGGCATCAGCTCCCATTGGGCAAGATGGATCATGAACCAAGTTGGCCTGGGCACATTAACGGCATATCGCTATACTGGGCATAACCCAAAGAGGCTGTGATGGAGACCATTGCTAAAAAAAAGATAAATATGGATTCAGCTGGTATCAGGCGGAGAGACTTCATCCATATTGCGCCAGTATCTTTTGCCGCCGTGGGCGTTGCAGCATCGGCCATACCACTTGTCGACAGTATGAACCCGTCGGCAGACATATTGGCGGTTTCCTCGATTGAAGTAGACCTTTCATCAATCGAACCTGGGCAGCGAATAACTGTCAGCTGGCGTAATCAGCCGATATTCATAGTCCGGCGCACGGCAGAAAATATCGCGAGTGCACAGGCCGATGATAATAATCCGGGCCTGATCGATCCGGCAAGCGATCGCTCGCGGGTACAAAAAGTCGAGTGGCTCATTATGATTGGCGTTTGCACCCATCTTGGCTGTATTCCTCTGGGTCAAAAAGAAGGCGACCCGTTGGGGAAATATGGCGGGTGGTTCTGCCCCTGTCACGGTTCGCTGTACGATGCCTCTGGCCGTGTTCGGCGCGGTCCTGCGCCGCGAAACCTTGATATTCCGCCTTATGTTTTCCTAAACGACACTAAAATCCGTATCGGATAAAAAGCCCTAAGGCATGACTTTGAAGCGCTCCAAATATATATTCAAAATTTACCGCAGATCAAATTCCCACCGGAGTTCAATACAATAGACCCATGATAACCAGAAACCGAATATATACGCTATTAGCTCTTTTGATCCTACTCGCGGTTGGGATTTATGTTTACTATGCGATCCGAGACGATCACCAGACCGATAGGCATATTGTTTTGTATGGTAATGTCGATGTCCGCCAAGTTAACCTGGCATTCAAAATTCCCGGCAGGCTTCGTGCAGTCAATGTTGAAGAAGGCGACACTGTTAAGGCCGGAAAGCTGATAGCCATTCTTGAACCGCAAGAT
>JAGPVK010000044.1 GCA_018067055.1 Sphingomonadales bacterium
GAAGGGCGCTTGTCGCAACTCTTGGCGCAAACCAGCACCATAGCGACAGACGCACCTTCTCGAGATGGCCCCCTGCCTTCGCAGGGGAACATCACCGCACCCGCGGCACCCGCTCTTTCCCCAGCATCAATTCCGTCAGCGCCCAGACCAAAGCATCCGCCCGGTCCGGCGAACGCCCCGGCCCTTCATAACCGCCACCAATCAGCAGCCCGCACATCTCGTCCTCGAGCTGCGGGAACGCGCCAGCATGATGCACCCGGTCATTTTCATAGAGCGCCGCCACCGGCTCCGCCCGCGCAACCTTGCCGCGTGCGGCGTGGACCAGCTTGACAGGCAGCGAAATTTTCGCCGCATGCAGCACCGATTTGACCATCGCCCCGCCCTGATTGGCTTCGGCGATTACGCGGTCGGCATCGAAGCGATCCGCCGCATCGGCCACCTTGCGCGCCCAGGTTTCCGGACTGGCCTTTTCCACGCTGCAATCGGCCAGCACATAGGCTTTGCCATCCGCGCCCAGCCCGGCGACGATTATGCCGCAAGCATCTCCAGTCTTGGAGGCCGGCGGATCAACACCAATGACTATGCGCGACATAACGTCCGTCATCCCGGACTTGATCCGGGATCCAGAGCCTCTGAAGGCACCCTTATGACCATCCGGATTTGCCAATCCAGACGCTCTGGATGCTGAAACAAGTTCAGCATGACGAATAACACCAACCCTACACCCCTCAATCATAGCCCTTGTCCACAGCGCCCCTTCGACATCCTCGATCAGCACCCCATCCAGCTCCTGTCGCCCCAGCCGGGTCCCACGATAATCCGCTTCCATCGTCGTCAGAAAAGTCACCGGCAGATGCAGATCATTATCCTGCGTCCGCCCGGTCGTGATCGCCACCTCCCCGCTCACCAGCGCCCGCACCAGCGCCACCGGGCGCGGCGTCGTCGTCGCCACCAGCTGTGGCCGAAACCCGAGACGCAAACCCATTTTCAGATTGTCCCAGGCCGCTTCCGCCTGCCCGGCATTGTTCATCCACTTGGCAATCTCGTCGCACCACGCATGGCTATGCTGCGGCCCGCGCAAGCCCTCCGGCTCGGCAGCCGAATAGAGATGCGCCTGCGCGCCATTGTTCCAGGTCAGCCGCTTCAGCGACGGCTCCCACGCCGGCCGCTGGTCGGGCGGCGCGATCGACAGCAATCCGCTTTCGCCCTCGACCATCACCGTCCGGGTTTCGGCATAATTGGCCCCGACCAGCGCAAAGCGGGCGCTGCCATCGCCTTCGGCAATCTGGCGCACCCATTCCGCCCCAGCCCGGGTCTTGCCAAAGCCGCGCCCCGCCATGATCAGCCAGATCGACCAGTCGCCGGCTGGTGGCCTTTGTCCGGGCCGCGCCCAGAAATGCCAGCGATAGAAAAATTCCTGCTGTTCTTGTACGGTCAGCGAAGAGAAAAACGCATTGCGCTCCCGCGCCGTCCATTCGGCAAAAAGCTCCGCCTCGGAAATATCATTCATCATTATCGGACGTCGATTGCTTTCCCTCTCCTTCGGCCATTGCCCGGCGGCGCAGCAGCTTCATCCGCATGTCCCCGAGTTTGCGGTCAAGATCGATGCGCACCTGCTCGGGATTGATGTCCTCCTCTATGGCGCGGGCCAACGCCACCATCTGCTTGTGCGCCAGCAACAATTTTACGCCAACGCCGTCATTATACTGCCTGACCATCGCGATTTGCTCGCCCTCGTGAAAAACAGGTCGTTCGACGCCATTGCGGGCACGGTCGAGCATATCCATTTCAAGCAATTCGTAACCGGCGGCTAAGGATCGCATCCATTGCCTGAAAAACTCCGGATCGCGCTCGCGCCAGCTGTACACGGTCGACACCGCAACACCCGCGGCCTTCGCCGAATTTGCCACATGCGAGCTTATCGCAAGCTCTTTCAGGAACTTCAGCTTGCGCCTGTTGTCATAACATCCCCTGACTTCTGATTTTGGCATATAATACTCCGTACCGGATCGTCGCGAACCGTCCGGGCACAAAAAAGGGCCTTCCGGTCGGAACGGCCCCGCCTGTCCGGTGGGGTCATTCAGAGCCGGTTGGCCCGAATCACAATTTCGCGATGTTCCTGATATGTACCTAAACAGCGTGACGATGTCAAGAGTTTTTTACCTATTTGGTAAATTGTTCCTTGAAATCGCTGGTTGGCAGCACTTGCTCGCTGATATAGTCGGCCGCCATATCCGCCAGTTCCCGGCCCAGATGCCAGTCCAGAATCTGCATATTCGGAATGATTGGCGGATTCACCAATATGTCCTGCTCGCCAAGCATTTCCTTCGATGCCATCCGGCTCGCCACCACCATCGACCGCGACATGATTTCGACAATCGACGGGAATTCTGCCTTTCGCTTGCGGCGCAGAATGACATCTCGCAGCAACGCCCAGCGGCCGCGAATATCGTCATAAAGAACATCGGTGCGCCAGACCTCGTTGGGATCACCCAGCGACACCACGATATTCGGACCCGCCTTGATCCCGTGCATGACCTTGACCGGCACATTGTCGAGCACGCCGCCATCGACCAGGATATTGCTGTCGCTATCGATAAACGGCGGCAAGATCGTCGGCAGGGAACCGGACGCCCGGACACATTCCCAGAGCGGGCCGCGCCGGTGGATATGCAGGCCGTTGGTCGACAGATTTGTCGAGACGCCGAAGAAATTGATCGGCTGGTCGGCAATGTCTCTCGTACCATAGCGGGTTCTCAGTTCGCTATCGAACACCGTCGGGTCGAGCAGCGAGTAGATCGGCAGGGTGAACCGCCGCATCGCCTTGGCCTGGATGAACATCGCCTCCATCTGGTCGAGCGTCTCATCCACCGACATTCCGCGGGCAATCGCGCCGCCCATCGCCGCGCCGGCGCTGGCCCCGCCAATAAAGTCGATCGGAATCTCGGCCTGCTGCAGCGCCTTGATCACGCCGAGATGCGCGCAACCCAGTGCGCCGCCGCCGGCCAGCACCACGCCGACCGCCCGGCCGGTCAGGAAACGGGCGACCTTGGTAAAATCGGCATCATTGTCGAGCGCGACATGATGGTGCAGTTTTGGCGCGCGCGGATCAATCCAGTCGCCGCTGTGGCTGATCGTCTTGCCGGCGTTCGAACGAAGCAACAGCAGCGTGCGCTGCGGCTCCGCAATCCAGCGCATCGCCGCTTCTTCCATCGCATTGGGTGCGGGATCCGTCTGGCCCGGTCGCCCCACCATCACCAGCGCATCGGCATTGCGGCAAACCATCTGCCCCCAGTCTTCCGAACCGCTGCCGTCGATCAGGATATAGGCACCGGCGGCCTCCTGTTCCGCTAGCCACGCCTGATATTCGTGGGCATCGGCCGCCTCGCTGGTCGCCCGGTCAAGCGGCACCACCGGTGTCTCCGACCGGACCACCGCTTCAAACGCCTCCGCCAGCCGCGCCAGAAAGCCGTCCGGCATCTGGCTGGTACCAGCGGGCAACAGCGCAATCACCCGCGGATTTTTCGCTGTCACAGACGCGGTCCGCGCGGTCGCGACCGCCAGTCTGGCGGATACCAGCTTCAGCATCGCCGCGTTCAGTTCCGGATGGCGCAGGGCAATATCGTCAAACGCCCGCCGCGACACTTCCAGCACGCTGGAATCGCGCATGGCAATCACATCGGCGGTGCGCTTGCCGCCGGCAAAAAAGGCGAGTTCGCCGACCGCTTCCCCGGCTTCGATATGGGCGACGATCCTGGCCTGATTGATCACCACCCGGAACCGCCCCGATTCGACAAAATAGAGCGCGTCGGCATCGGCGCCCTGCCGCACCAGCGCCTCACCGCCAGCAATATGCCGCACCTCGGAAACGGCCTGCAAAGCCTCCAGAGCTTCCGGCGCCACCCCTTCAAACAGGGCGTGTCTGCTCAGATCCGGCTTTTCTGTTGGCTCAGCCACGCAATTCTCCCCGTTGGTGCGACCCCTCGGTGATTCTTATCCGGTCTTACGCCCTCACAATCAAGACCGCCCCTGATCCATGTGACACATCAAGCCGCGGCTCGGTGCCACCTCGTTGGCAAGCATCGCCAGATAGCCGGATTGCAGGGCATCTGGCCCTGCCATATCCTCGATCGTCAGATAGGCGCTCGCCCCTTTGACGAAGGCCGCGAATTGCTCGTCGACCCGCGCGCGAAAAGCCGCTGGTCCGATTTCCTTCATCAGGCTCTCGGCTGCTGTCGGCGCAAAGAACAATTCCGGTTTCGGACCTGTCAGCTCATGGCCACCGCCGCGTTCCTCGACATGGGTCGCGCCGACCAGCGAACTGAACTTGAGATTGTCACCCCAATGCTTGTGAATATCCGAAAGCAATTGCCCGTTGCCGGCAAAATCGACCGACACGGTCGGACGGGCGGCGTCGACTGCCGACAGATCATCATAGCTCACCACCTCGTCATAAAGCCCGCTTTGCTCGACAAACGCCTTGTTTCCTGCCGACGTCAATCCAATCCGTTTGATCGCAGGACTGAGATTTTTGGCAACCATCGCCAGACCGAGCGAGGTTTTCGACGATGCGCTGGTCATCACCAGCACCTCCGCCCCGAACCAGTCATTCGAACGCATGAAATGCTCGATCAGGAAGCTGGTGGTAAACAGCGGCTGAAAGATAGCGCGCCCGGCTTCGTGCGCAGCTGCGTCCGTACCCAATCGGTGATATTGATTGTAAATGATCGCCAGCCCCTGCCGGTGCGCGGCGCCGTCGACAAAACCGCCATCCTGCACATTGGCGGGCGTGACCAGCAAATGGCTCGCCATCGGCAAATAGCCATAGACCCGCTCGCCGACCGCAATATCGGCATTTTCCGATGCCACAACCCGGGCAAAGCCCCAGACCGGAACAATGCCCCATTGATCATCGCCGGTCGGAAAGAAATTCCAGTAGCCAAAGCCGTCGCCGACCACCGCATAGGTGATATTATTGGCGGTCAGCGCATATTTTTCGATTCCCAGCAAAATCTGCCCCTCTGCCAGAACCGGCACATCACTCTCCTGCCATCGCGATTGCGCCAGATCATCTTTCTTCACCCACAGGCTTTGCATCTTTCAGACTCCATCCGTTTTTCCGGTTTCAGGCCAGCATAAGGGCTCGCGACCATTTGGCAAAAGCATTTGCCAAAAACCGCTCGCCTGCTAATCCTGCCCGCAAATATGGAATTTGCGCCCGCGCGCGCCATCGGGGAGAATTTTTGTGAGTGCAGCACCGGTTTCGGGTTTTGAGGCAGCGATCGTACCGATCACCAATGTTTCGGATTTCATCTGGGGCGGGACCTGGGAAGGCGCCGAAATACTCCCGATCCCGCCGATGGTTGTGATCCTGCTCGGTGCAGGGATCTATTTCATGGTCGGCCTCCGCGGCTATCCGCTGCTGCGCCTGTTTCCCTCACTGGCAAATCTGTTCAAAAAATCGACGGGCGAGGGCAAGGGTGAAATCTCGCCGTTCGCAGCCTTGTCCACGGCGCTCTCCGGTCAGGTTGGCACCGGCAATCTTGCCGGCGTCGCCACCGCCATCACCCTCGGCGGACCTGGCGCTA
>JAGPVK010000048.1 GCA_018067055.1 Sphingomonadales bacterium
CGATGCAGCGGACGCTGGACGGCGCCAAGCTGATGGAAGATTTTTTTGCTGCCTTTGAATTTTTGCGCGATCATGATGGCTCGACCGGCAAGGTCGGTGCGGTCGGTTTCTGCTATGGCGGCGGCGTCTGCAACGCGCTGGCCGTGGCCTATCCGGATCTCGCCGCGTCGGTGCCCTATTACGGACGCCAGCCGGAAGCAGCCGAGGTTCCAGCGATCAAGGCGCCGCTTATGATCCAGTTGGCCGGATTGGACGAGCGGATTAATGCAGGATGGCCCACTTATGAGGCAGCGCTGGAGGAACATCAGAAAGCCTACAGCGTGCATTTCTATCCCGATGTGAACCATGGATTCCACAATGACACGACGCCGCGTTATGACGAGCCGGCGGCGAAGCTGTCATGGCAACGGACGCTGGCGTTTTTCGACACGCATTTGCGCGGTTGATCGCAGCTTGATGCGTTTCCTGTTTCTTCTGCTTTTGGCGATGGCTGCCATGACCGCTCCGGAATCGGCACGGGCCGAACAGACTGCGGCCGCTCATCCAGAAGCGCGGCCGTTTGAGGAATCTGCCGATGCGACAGCGCAAGTCGATGCGGCGCTGGCCCGTGCACAACTCAACGAAAAGCGGGTGATTCTCGTGATGGGCGCAAACTGGTGTCACGACAGTCGCAGGCTGGCTAGCTGGTTTGCGCAGCCGCGTTTCGCCGCGATGCTCGAAGCCAAATATGAGCTGGTCTATGTCGATGTCGGGCACAAGGATCGCAATATCGATATTGCCCGGCGCTTTGGCCTGAAGTCGATCAAGGGCACGCCCACCGTGCTTGTCCTGTCTTCGAGCGGTGACCTGCTCAATCGCCAGTCGGCACCCAAATGGCGCGATGCCGCGAGCCGTGAGCACGACGATATTTTCGCCTATTTCGACCAATTTGCCGCTGAACCCTGAACCGAAGGAAAGCAGGTGCCCCGCGCATTGACCTATTTACTGATCATCCTGGCCGTGATTGCCGTGGCCTTGTTCTTTCTGCCACTGCGGCTGGCCGTGAGTATGGCGGGACTGGAAGGATCACGATTTTCGGCCAAGGCCATCACCGGATCGGTCTGGAGCGGGCGAATCGAGGGGGCGGAGCTCGGGCCGTTTCCGCTCGGCGATCTGGATGCCGGCGTACGATTGCTGCCGCTGCTGACAGGCCGGGTCCTGATGGATCTCGAACGGCCGCCGGTCGCCGGTGATTCCGGACTGGTCGCTACCGTGGGCAAGGCGGGGAGCCGTCTGGTGGTCCAGGATATGACGACGGTGCTGAGTGTGGGGCGCCAGCTGGCGCCGCTGCCAGCGTCCGCGATCGACCTGCAGGCGGTCAGCATCAGCTTTGCCGGTGGTCGCTGCCAGTCTGCCAGCGGTCAGGTGCGGGTCTCGCTCGACGCCAATATCCCCGGGCTGAACCTGAAACAGGGCCTGCTCGGCAAGGCGGAATGTCAGGACGGGGTGCTGGTGCTGCCGCTGCAAAGCGGGTCCGGCATGGAGCAGATCACGCTGAAACTTCAGGGCAACGGCTTTTATACGGCACGATTGTTCCTGTCGGGTAGCGACCGCGCCTGGACCCTGCTATTGCCGACGCTCGGCTTTCGCAAGGTTCCCAGCGGCTATGCGATCAAGGTTGCCGGGCAACTGGGGCAGAGGAACGGACAATGATCAAGATGGCGACCGAGTCAGTAAAATTTTCGATTCTGGATTTGTCACCGGTGCCGCAGGGCAGCGATGTCAGAACCGCGCTCGACCGGTCGCTGGCACTCGCGCAGCATGGCGAGGCGCTTGGCTACGAGCGTTTCTGGATGGCCGAACATCATGGCATGGAGGGCATTGCCAGCGCCGCGACTGCGGTGGCGCTTGGCCATATCGGGCAAGGGACCAAGTCGATCCGGATCGGTGCTGGCGGGATCATGCTGCCCAATCATGCACCGATGGTGATTGCCGAGCAGTTCGGGACACTGGAGGCGCTGTTTCCGGGGCGGGTTGATCTCGGGTTGGGCCGGGCTCCGGGATCGGACCAGAGGACCGCGCAGGCGCTGCGCCGCAATCTCAACAGCGATGCCAACGAGTTTCCGCGCGATGTGCTGGAACTGCAGGCGTTTCTGGCTGGGGACGAACGGCTTGGCGTGCAGGCGACGCCGGGGCAGGGCACGCATCTCCCGCTCTATATTCTCGGCAGCAGCCTGTTTGGCGCGCAACTGGCAGCGGCGCTGGGCCTGCCCTACGCCTTTGCATCGCATTTCGCGCCGCAAATGCTGGATGAAGCGCTCACAATTTACCGCCGTGATTTCAAACCTTCGAAGCAGCTGGCTGAACCCTATGTGATGTGCGGTTTCAACATTTTTGCTGCCGATAGCGATGCGGAAGCGGAATTCCTATCTAGTTCGATGTTGCAGAGCTTTGTTGCGCTGCGCACCGGCAATCCGGGTAAAATGCCGCCGCCGGTCGAGGGCTATCGGGAAAGCCTGCCACCCCAGTTCCAGTCGATGCTCGAGCAGATCATGCAGGGCAGTGCGGTGGGTTCGCCCGATAGTGTGAAGCAGGCGGTCGATCGCTTTGTCGAACGGACCGGCGCCGATGAGCTGATCATCTCCGGGTCGATCTTCGATCAGGCCGCGCGCGAGAAAAGCTATGCGATTGCTGCGGAAATTCGTGATCTGGTAGCCGCCTAGGGCCAAATTCGCTGCATACAAGCCTTGATTTTGCCACCCGGTCTGCGCATGACTTCGGCAAATAGAAATTCCGACAAAGGCGCCCATATGGCAGATACAAAAGTGCAACGCTCCGGCAGAAATTCAGCACTTCGCGACTTTTTGAAAAGCGAGGCGGCGGGCGGCATATTGCTGATGGCTGCTGCCGCGCTGGCGATGGTGGTGGCAAACAGCCCGTTGTACGACATGTATCACCATTTTCTGCACGAGTTGAAAGGGCCGACCCTGTCGAGCAAGCTGGGTCCGATGACGCCGCATCTTTGGATCAACGACGGGTTGATGGCGATTTTCTTCCTGCTCGTCGGGCTGGAAATCAAGCGGGAATTTGTCGACGGGCGGCTCAATACCTGGGATCGTCGACGTCTGCCGGTGCTCGCTGCGGCAGCCGGGATGGTGGTTCCGGCGCTGATCTATCTGTTCGTGGTCAAGGATGTGCCGGCGCTTTACAATGGCTGGGCGATCCCGGCTGCTACCGATATTGCCTTTGCGATCGGCGTGCTGGCCTTGCTCGGCCCGCGCGCGCCGACTTCGCTGAAGCTGTTTCTGGTCACCGTCGCGATTGTCGATGATATGGGAGCGGTGGCGATCATCGCGCTGGTGTACACTGCCGAGATCAACGGCGCAGCGCTGCTGGCCAGCGCGGCAATCCTGGCGATCATGTACACGATGAACCGCAACGGTGTGCTCAGGCTCTGGCCCTATCTGATCGGTTCCGGCTTGCTCTGGTATGCGGTGCTGATGTCGGGAGTCCATGCGACTATCGCCGGGGTATTGGCGGCAATGACGATTCCGATCGTGATCACGCCGACCTCGCCGGATTCAGAACATTCCCCGCTGCACCGGCTTGAACATGCTATTTCGCCGTGGAGCGCTTTTCTGATCGTGCCGGTGTTCGGCTTTGCCAATGCCGGTGTGTCTCTCGAAGGCATCGGCTGGGACCAGGTCTTCGCACCCTTGCCGCTGGGCATTGCCGCCGGCCTGTTCTTCGGCAAGCAGATCGGCATTTTTGCGAGCGTCTGGATCGCGGTGAAAACCGGTTTCGCCGGGCGGCTGGGTGGTGCCAGCTGGTTGCAGGTCTATGGCGTCGCGATGCTGTGCGGCATTGGCTTCACGATGAGCCTGTTCATTGGTGCGCTGGCCTTTCCCGGTCAGGAGCTGCTGATCGAGGAAGCCAAGATCGGCGTGCTGGGTGGATCCCTGCTGTCGGCAGTTGTCGGTTTTTGTATCCTTCGCTTCGCGCCGCAGGACAAGCATCTCAAGTCGCTCGACCAGGATGAGGCAGAGGAGCTGCTCGGTGTGATGCCAACGAGTGAAGTGGAAAAACTGAAGGATAACCGGTGACGAGAGCCGGGCTTATCGCCGCCGCCTGTCTTGCGATCACCGTCGTTCCATCGGTCGCCGAACCGCTCGCGTCGCCGATCATCACCGACACCACCGATTTGAAGGCGTCGAATGCATTGGGCGCTATCGCCGAGGACTATGTGAAGGTCACGCTGGCGCTTGGCGAAAAAGAGGCGGGCTATGTTGATGCCTATTATGGTCCGGCCAAATGGGCTGAAGCGGCGAAAATCGATCCGCGCGACATGCGCGAACTGGGCAATGCTCTGGTAGAGTTGATGCAGCGGCTCGATGACTTGCCGAAGAGCGACGACCTGCTGATCGGGGCGCGCAAGCACTTTCTGTCGGCGCAACTGGAAGCGGCGGTAACCCGCCACGCGATGATT
>JAGPVK010000077.1 GCA_018067055.1 Sphingomonadales bacterium
CGATGATGATCGCGGCGAGCGGCGCATAAAGCGCGCCGCCCCACAGCGCGAGCGGGGTCAACCCGCCGATTGCCGTGATCGACGTCAGCAGCACCGGCAGGAAACGGACTTCGCCGGCCCGTTCGATTGCATCGCGCAAACCCATGCCCTGCTCCCGCAACTGCGCGGTAAAGTCGACCAGCAATATCGAATTTTTGATTTCAATGCCGATCAGCGCGATAAATCCGATAATCGCCATCACGCTGAGCGAATTTCCAGTGATGAACAGGGCGAGCAGTCCGCCGAACGTTCCCAGAGGAATGACGCCAGCGACCACGATCGTTTCCCGAAACCGGCGGAACTCGGCTACCAGAACCGCAAAGATCAACATGATCGCGGTAATGACCAAGGGTCCGAAATTGCCGAAGGTTTCGCCGATTTTCTCGGCCTCGCCGCCAACCGACCATGTATAGCCTTCGGGAAACTTGATCTTCTCCAGCTGTTCCACCGCGCGGTCATTCACCGTCGAGGGGATTTCGCCAAAGTCTACTTGCGCTGTCACCAGCACCGTTCTCTGCAGTTGATAGCGCTGAATTTGCGGCGTAACATTGGTCAGCTTGGGATTGGTTATCTGCGATAACGCCACAGGATCGCCGCTACGCGTGGCAACATAGATCTTGTCCAGCACCGACATTGGCAAGCTTCCTTCGAACGGGAAACGAACGGTTACTGGGTAGTTGTCTCCTTCCTGATCACGGAAGGACGCGGCCCGTTCGCCGCTGATTGCGAGACGGATGGCACGGCGCGGCTCACCGGCCGCGATGTTCAGAAGCGCTGCTTTCTTTTCGTTCAGGCCAATGTCCAGATCGATCTTGTCGGTCTCCACGGGATTAATGATGTCGCGCGCGCCGGGAGTTTTTCGCAAGATGTCGGCGATCGTACCCGACAGCTGCTTGAGCTTGTCCAGTTCCGGTCCAGCCACCCGGATGACAATCGGCGCTTCCACAGGCGTTCCGTTCTGGAAAAGTTCGATTTGCACACGAGCACCGGCGATTTGATCCAGTTGCTTGCGCAACCGATCGATCATCTTCGGACCCTCGCGAGTGTCCCATTCATCCAGCACGGCCAGCACTTCGCCATGATTGATGCGCTCCGCCTTTGGCCCGACATTGTAGAACACCTGCGGATTGCCGTTTCCGACATTTTCTGCCCGCACTTTTATGCTGGGTTCTGTTTCCAGGATTTTTGTAACCTCGCCGACAATATCGTCGGTGCGGTCCAGGCTGCTGCCCTGTTCCGCCTCAACCGACACCCTGAAATAGGGCGCATCGGCAAAAGGAAATAGCGAAAAGCCCAACACCGGAACAAGCGCGAAAGCTGACAGGCACAATGTCAATGCCAGCACGACCGTCTTGACCGGTGCGCCCAGAGCAATGTGCAGAAAGGGTCGGTAAAACCGCTGAATATTGGAATTAACCCAGCGCAGCGCCCGATTGCCTTCCGGATCTTCATCCCGCCGCAACAGGCGACTGGCAAGAAACGGAATCAGCGACAGTGAAATCCCCAGCGAGGCAATCACGGTCGCGATAATGGCGATGAAAAAGGACCGGGTATAGGCTCCGGCGCCGCCGGGCAGAAACAGCAGCGGTGCAAAGGCCAGAACCAGAACGGCCGTGGATCCGATAACCGCGGCGCGGATCTCCAGACTGCCCTCAATAGCGGCCAGGGCACGCGTCTTGCCCATACGCAAATGTCGCGCGATATTTTCCGTGACCACAATACTGTCGTCCACCAGCAACCCGAGCGACACGATGAAACCGGCGATCGACAATTGGCTGAGATTATATCCCGTCGTATAGAGAACCAGCAGACCGGAGGCGAGCGACAGCGGGATCGAGATCATGACGATCGCCGAGGACCGAAGCCCAAGCGGCAGCAGCGTGAAAATAACCAAGGCGATCGCAATCGTGAAGTCGCGGGTCAGTTCACTCAATCGCCGCTTTACGTCGCGGCTCTGGTCGAACTGCATGACCAGTTTGATATCTGGCGGCAGGACCGATCTTTGCTGAGCCAGTTCGATATCAAGCTCGTTTTTCAGGCGAGTGACATCCACTCCATCTTTCTGTGTCACCGTGAGAAAAACGGCGCGCTGGCCGTTATGCCGGGTCCGGTAAATCTGTTCTGCCGCGCCCCAGCGCACATCCGCGACTTCGCCGACGGTCAGCAGCGAGCCGCCGGATGCACGCAGTGGTAATTCCCGGATTGCCTCCAGATTTCGGAATGCGCCACCGGCTTCTACGTTTAGCCTGCGTTCCCCACTTTGAACCGCGCCACCTGGCAAGTCGGCCCCGCCCTGGCGAACTGCATCGGCAATCGCGCTGGCCGGAACACGCAGCTCGGACAACCGGTCCGACCTGACTTCCACGCTGACTTCCGGCTTTGGCAAGCCAAAGATCCGTGCTTCGCGGACGCCCGAATTGCGCGCGAAAACATCGACCAGATCATCCGCATATTTTTCCATCCGCCGCCACGAAGCGGTCTCGCTGACCAAGGCAACCTGCATAACGGCAGCCTCTGTCGTCCGGATCTTGCGATATTCGAGCCGCTGCAATTCCGGGGGAAGCTGATCGCGAATAGCGGACACTTCGCGCACCACGTCATCGAAATAGCCATCGACATCACCCGACCACTCGCTGAATT
The DNA here is from genome assembly GCA_018067055.1 of Sphingomonadales bacterium. Classification (GTDB taxonomy): domain Bacteria; phylum Pseudomonadota; class Alphaproteobacteria; order Sphingomonadales; family Sphingomonadaceae; genus Parasphingorhabdus. The sequence goes on from JAGPVK010000077.1 coordinate 2,680, forward strand.
CGACCGAGATTACGGTTCCGCCATCGGTGCTTGTCGAACGAACTTCCACGATATCATCCAGCCCCTGAACCACGTCCTCGATCGGCTTAGCGACGGTTTCTTCCATTTCCTGCGCATCGGCACCGGGCTGGATCGCGATAATGTTGACAGCCGGGATCGGGAAATGGGCGTCGACCGCCCGCGGGAT
>JAGPVK010000083.1 GCA_018067055.1 Sphingomonadales bacterium
GCCGAAGCGAATGTGTCCTATGACGAAGTGTTCGAACTGGAGGATATCAACAGCGAATTTGCCCAGGCCGATGTCGCCTTCATCATTGGCGCCAATGACGTGGTCAATCCGGCGGCGAAGACCGACAAGGGATCGCCGATCTACGGGATGCCGGTGTTCGATGTCGAAAAGGCCAAGACGATATTCTTCGTCAAGCGGTCTATGGGCGGTGTCGGCTATGCCGGGGTCGACAATGAGGTCTTTTATATGGACCAGACGATGATGTTGCTTTCCGATGCGAAGAAAATGTGCGAGGAAATAGTCAAGGCGCTTTAGACGCCGACCTCAGTATATTTCAGGGATTGTAACAGTAATGCGGAAAATTGGCCTGATTGGAGGGATGAGCTGGGTATCGACTGCCAGCTACTACACGCGGATCAACAGTATCGTGCAAAAGCGTCTGGGCGGCTTTTCCAGCGCGCATATGCTGATCGAAAGCGTGAATTTCAGCGACTATGCCCGGCTGCAGTCCAATGACGACTGGGAAGCCGCCGCAGGTCTGATGACCCGGGCAGCCAAAAGGCTGGAGCAAAGCGGCGCGACTGCGATCCTGATCTGCTCCAATGCGATGCACAAGATCTATGATCAGGTGCAGCCGGAAGTGGGCGTGCCAATCCTCCACATTGCCGATTGCGTGGGTGACAGGATGGTCACCGACGGGGTCAAGACGGCGACCCTGATTGGTTCGCGCAACGTGATGACCGAGGGATTTTATCGCAAGCGTCTGGTGGGCAAGGGCATCAGCCTGACGCCACCGGATGAAGAGCGGGTCGAGGAGATCGACCGGATCATTTACGAGGAGCTGATGTTCAATCAGTCCAAACGCGAGTCCGAGCGGACGATGAAGACCTATATCACCAATATTGCCAAGGGCGATGTCGAGGCGGTGGTGCTTGGTTCTACCGAACTGGACCTGATCATCGACACCAAGGCCAATATCCTGCCGATCTACGACAGCACCGAAATTCACGCCGATGCGGCGATCGAATGGATTTTGGCGGACGGCTGAGGCCGCTGGCTCCCAATCTACTGACACTCATGTCAATGCTCTTGGCAGCGGCGGCATTTTGCGGCATTGTCTCTGTTTCCTGGAGGAGAGAGATATGATGATACGCAGTCTATTGGTTGCCACCGCGCTGTGCCTGAGCGCCCCTTCACTCGCAAAAACCGTTACCGTCGCGCCCGGTGCCGATGCGCAGGAACGGCTTCAGGAAGCCTTGATCCTCGCCGAACCGGGCGATGTCGTAGAATTGGGCGCTGGCCGCTTTGATCTGGTCGACGGCCTGTCGCTCGACGTTGACAATGTCACCATCCGCGGCGCTGGCATGGATCAGACGGTGCTCAATTTTGCCGGACAGCTGGGTGCGGGCGAAGGCCTGCTGGTGACATCCGACCATGTCGTGCTGCGCGATTTCGCAATCGAGGACAGCAAGGGCGACGGCATCAAGTCGAAGGGCGCGGACGATATCGTCTATTACAAGATACGGGTGGAATGGACGCGCGGGCCGCATGCGGAAAATGGCGCCTATGCGATCTATCCGGTCGAGAGCAAGAATGTGCTGGTCGACAGTTGCACCGCGATCGGTTCTTCCGACGCCGGCATCTATGTCGGGCAGTCGGAAAATATCATCGTTCGCAACAATGTAGCGAAATATAATGTCGCCGGGATCGAGATCGAGAACAGCATCGGCGCCGATGTTTATAATAATGTCGCGATCAACAATACCGGCGGCATCCTGGTGTTCGATCTGCCGAATATTCCGAAACAGGGTGGTCGCAACGTCCGGGTGTTCGACAATATCGTGGTTGAAAACAACACTCCCAATTTCGCCCCCGCGGGCAATATCGTCGCGGAAGTGCCGACCGGCATGGGGGTGATGGTGATGTCGCATTATGATGTCGAGGTGTTCGGCAACCGGCTCGCCGAAAATGGCACCGGCAATATATTGATCGTTTCCTACAGCAAGGAGCAGAATGATCCCAATTACAACCCGAAGCCGATCGGCGTGCGGGTGTTTGAAAATGATCATGGCCGGGCGGGCTACAAGCCGGCCTTCCCCGGTGGCGAGCAACTGAAAGCCGCTTTTGGTGGCGCGATTCCGCCGATTATCGAGGATGGTACCGGCGAGAATATATTGATCGGTGACGATGCGCTGATCCTGTCCATGGGTCTGACCAGATCCGGGCAATCCCTGGCCGAAGCCAAGCCGGCGCTGGTCGCGGGCGCGAGCGAGCCGTTTGATGGCCGGCAGCTGAAACCGATCACCCTGCCACAGGCGATGGAGGACGCGATCCAGTAATGCGTCTGCTGCTTTCCGTTTGCGCTGTTCTGACTCTGGCCTTTTCGGCAGGTGCGCGTGAACCTGCCGGCGTCGCGGATGCGGTGATCCGGTCCGATGGCCTGCCGCGTCTGCTGTCGGACTATCACTTTTTCAGGGATGTTTCGGGCTGGCAGCCGAATGAGCGGGTGGTGCCTTATCAGCTGAATATGCCCTTATTCTCGGACTATGCGGAGAAATACCGGTATATCTATGTGCCGGAGGGTGAGCAGGCGAAGGCCAATGGCGACGGCTTGCTCGCGTTTCCGGTGGGGTCGGCGCTGATCAAGAGCTTTGGCTATGAGATTGATGGCAAGCCCCGGTTGATCGAGACCAGGGTGCTGCTGCACCGCGCCGATGGCTGGCTCGCCTTGCCTTATGTCTGGAACGCAGAGCAGACCGAGGCGGTGCTCAAGGTTGCAGGGGCGCGGATTCCGGTCAGCTTCACCGATCCGGCGGGCAAGCAGCGGTCGATCAACTATGGCGTGCCGAACAAGAATCAGTGCAAGGAATGTCATGCGCTGTCCGGGGCGGTGACGCCGATCGGGCCGAAGGCGCGCAATCTGACCGATGGCGGGCAGCTGGAGGATTTTGCCCGGCTCGGCCTGATCGATGCGGTTCCGGCAGTGGACTATCGGGTGCCGGTCTGGGGAAAGACCAGCGCGCCGCTGAACGATCGGGCGCGTGGTTATCTCGACGTCAATTGCGCCCATTGTCACAATATCAATGGCTCGGCGAGCAACTCCGGCCTGTTCCTGACCTATGAGGAGACGATGCCGGTCCGTTT
>JAGPVK010000087.1 GCA_018067055.1 Sphingomonadales bacterium
ATCTTCGCCAAAAACATGTGGACGAAAGCTGTCCTTGCTGGAAATCTGGTTCATTGCTGTCCCTCCGTCGGATCAAAAATTGTCCGCCCCTTGATCGTTCCCATCAGCCTTTCGCCCAGCCGCAGGCCGCGAAAAACTGCCCGGCGCGGGACGCCTTTCAGTTCAATCGAGAAACGCCCGATATGGCGGCGTCCGGACCAGATGCTGTCGATCATCGGATGATCCTCCGCAGCGCAGCTGTCCATCCAGGCAATCGACCGGTTTTCGAGTATCTTGAGATTTTCCAGTTGCAGCAGCACGCCGGGGGAAAAGCGGGAAAAGGCTTCATCAAAGGCGGTCTTGAAGGAAAAGCTGCCGTGACCGCTATGGAAATTCACCAGCATCGCCAGTGGTGTGCCCTCGAGCCGGATATCATATCGTTCGAGCTGCCCGGACCGCGCCGCACCGATCAGGGCATCGCGGAAAAACTCCCGTGTCTGCTCCGAGGAATCGAGTGCCGAGCCGCCGAGGCCTTTCCAGCCGGTTTTTTCCAGGTGCAGAAATTCGTCAATCCACTGGTCGAGACCTTCGGCACCGGAATATTGGTGGTAGGTCACTTCTCCCAGTTCATCCAGTCGCTTGGCCTGTCGCCTCAGTTCCTTGCGTTTTTTCCCGCGAACGGTCGCCTGAAAATATGCCTCCGAACCGAGGGTGCTTTGCAAAAATGCCCGCGCCTCGCTGTGCACCAGATCGCACCTGCGTTTCTGGCTGGCGCAGACTGCTCGCATCGCCTGATCCAGCGGACCACCGATGGTCATGCCATTGATATGCAGAAAGCCGGGCCATGCGCTCCCGTCGAGGGCGATCAGCAATTGCTCCCAGAAGTTCTGCTCAAAGCCCTTGCGGACCAGTGGCGTGCCGAGAAAACAATTGTGATGCATCCAGTTCTGGACATGCGGCACCGGCCAGCGCCCGAACCGGTTGGTTGGACCGAGCGGCAGCAGACCCAGCAATCGGGACTGTCCGGGCTCATTTTCCCACAACAGGAACAGACGCAGCTCCGGGTGAAGCTCGAAATAGGCGAAGCCGGGACGCAGGAACCATGGCTCATGGAAAATATTCGGTTCGCTCGCCTGCCCGGCAAGGTCGCTCCACGCCTCGACCAGATTGGCATCGATTTCGGCAACCGGCAGGAATATCGCCTGAGATCCGGATGCAGACAGGCCCTCACGGAACCGGTTGGCCCGGATATCCTTGCCTTTCAACTTCTGTAACCCGCTTAAATCCATTGTTGTCGCTACGTCCGGCCAATTGCTGTTCTGGCGGCAAGGCTAACGGGAAAGGGGTAATATCTCATTAACGCTGTGCGGAGAAAAGCCGCCTCGCCAGGGCAATCAAAAACCCCGCCGAAATCGCTTCCGGCGGGGTTTATTTCAAGAGTTAGTCCTGAGCTTGTCGAACGACACTCATCGTCGATGAAACGGTCTTCGACAGGCCCAGACCTGACGGATATTCAGTCCGCTTACATGCCGCCCTGCGCCGCATAAAGCGCTGCCAGCAGCAGCAATGCGACGATATTGGTGATCTTGATCATCGGGTTGACGGCTGGACCTGCGGTATCCTTGTAAGGATCGCCGACAGTATCGCCGGTCACGGCTGCTTTATGGGCTTCCGAACCCTTGCCGCCATGATTGCCGTCTTCGATATATTTCTTGGCATTGTCCCAGGCACCGCCACCCGCTGTCATCGACAGGGCAACGAACAGGCCGGAGACGATCACGCCAAGCAGCAAGGCGCCCAGAGCCGCAAAGCCATTGGCCTGACCCGCTACCGCCGTGATCGCGAAATAGACCACGATCGGAGCGAGAACCGGCAGCAGCGATGGCAGGATCATTTCCTTGATCGCCGCCTTGGTTACCAGATCCACGGTCCGTGCATAGTTGGGACGCGAGGTACCAGCCATGATGCCCGGATCGCTGGCAAACTGCTCGCGGACGTCTTTGACAACGTCACCGGCAGCACGGCCAACAGCGGTCATGCCCATCGAACCGAACAGATAAGGCAGCAAGGCACCCAGCAGCAGGCCAACGATCACATAGGGGTTTTCAAGGCTGAAGCTGACGTCAAGGTTCGGAAAGAACTCCTTGAGGTCGGCTGTGTAAGCTGAGAAAAGCACGAGTGCCGCAAGGCCGGCAGAACCGATGGCATAGCCCTTGGTCACAGCCTTGGTGGTGTTGCCCACCGCGTCCAGCGCATCGGTCTTGTTGCGAACGCTTTCGTCGAGACCCGCCATTTCGGCGATACCGCCTGCGTTATCGGTAACCGGACCATAAGCATCCAGCGCCACAACCATGCCGGCGAGCGCCAGCATGGCGGTTGCCGCAAAGGCGATGCCGATCAGGCCAGCAAGCTGGAACGCAACCACGATACCGACAACGATAACCAGCGTCGGCAAGGCCGTCGCTTCCATCGAAATCGCCAGTCCCTGGATCACGTTGGTGCCGTGGCCGGTTTCTGAAGATTTGGCGATCGACCGCACCGGACGATATTGCGTGCCGGTATAATATTCGGTGATCCAGATGATCAGGCCGGTAACCGCCAGACCAACCATCATCGACCAGAACAGGGCCATGCCGGTAAAGCCGCCAGTGCCATCAAGCGCGACACCGATGGGCGTATCCATGTCACCCAGCGTGCGCATCGTGACATAATAGATCGCCGGGATCGAGAGCACGGCAGTGGTGATGAAACCCTTGTACAGCGCGCCCATGATGTTCGTGCCGCTACCCAGTCGCACCATATAGGTACCGATGATCGAGGTCAGGATGCAGACACCACCGACAATCAGCGGCAGCGACATCAGATCGGCCAGCATCGCGCTGCCAACAAGATCGCCAAACAGAAGCGCCAGCAGCACCATCGTCGCGCCAACCGTCACCACATAGGTCTCGAACAGATCGGCCGCCATGCCGGCGCAATCGCCGACATTGTCGCCAACATTATCCGCGATGGTCGCCGGGTTGCGTGGATCATCCTCGGGAATGCCCGCTTCAACCTTGCCGACCAGGTCGGCGCCGACGTCAGCAGCCTTGGTAAAGATACCGCCGCCGAGCCGTGCAAAAATCGAAATCAGCGAAGCGCCGAAAGCCAGAGCGACCAGCGAGTCAATGACCGTGCGGTCATTGGCCGCCAGACCCATCTGGGTGGTCAGCACGTAGAAGAAGATGGAGATCGCCAGCAATGCAAGGCCAGCCACCAGCATGCCCGTCACCGCACCGGCGCGGAACGCGACGGTGAGACCGGTTTGCAGGCTTTCGCTGGCACCCTGTGCTGTACGGACATTGGCGCGAACCGAAATGTTCATGCCAATATAGCCAGCAACGCCGGAAAGAATCGCGCCAAGCAGGAAGCCGGTTGTGGATATGGGACCCAGAAATATGAAAACCAGTACCGCGACGACTACGCCGACCATGGCGATCGCACGATATTGGCGGTTCAGATAGGCTTGTGCGCCTTCCTGGATAGCGCCGGCAATGGATTGCATTTTTTCGTTGCCAGCCGGTGCATTGAGCACCTGGCGGCTGGTTATGAAGCCGTATAATATGGCTACAAAACCACATAAAATTGAAATGGTGACTACAGTCATTGCTGAGCATCCCCCCCTATTTTTCCACGAGCCCCCCATTGATCAGGGCGCTTTCGCGATTTGTATAGTGCGGGAAACGCGAACCGCGCAAGTCCTGATTTAACGGCCCAATTGAATGGCTTGAGAAGCTATCCAATTTGATAGAATCTTGTCCGGTCAGGCGTGCACAAATCCCAGATGCTCGGGAAGTTGCAGGCGTTCGCCATGGCTGTGCAGCGCGACGCCCGATCCCGGACGGCAAATACCGACGCAGGTCAGCGGCACCGACAATACGGTTTCGGGACTGGCGGTGAGCAGCAACTGATAATCGTCGCCGCCGGTCGCTGCCTTGATCCGTGCCTCTGTGTCATCGCCGACAAGCGCCTGAAATTGCTTGGACAAGGGCACTTCCGCCAGATCGATTTCGATCTGAACGCCGCTCGCCGCTGCAATCCGCGATGCGTCGAGCAAAAGGCCGTCGGAAATATCCATCATGCTGCTGACCAGATTGGACAATATCCTGCCCTCTTCCAGTCGCGGCGTCGGCCGCGTGTGCGCTTTCAGCAAGGATGCGGTGGTGTCGATATCCGATGACCGCAGCGATCCCGATGCGATTTGCAGACCCGCCCAGGCATCACCAATGGTGCCGGTAACATAGACAGCATGGCCCGGCTTGGCATTGCTGCGCGAGGGCACGATATGGCCTTTCGCTTCGCCAATCGCGGTCAGGCCAAAGGTTCGCGGCGCATTTGCGCCCATCGCCACGGTATCGCCGCCGAGCAGCGGCACCGCAAAGCGGTCGATCGCCTGCTTCAGCCCCTCGACAAAGGCGGCATCCCACTGATCGCCCGAGGTGCGGCCATAGCCGAGCAGAACGCCCAGCGGTTTCGCTCCCTTGGCCGCGAGATCGGACAGATTGACGGCGACCAGCTTCCACGCGACATCGGCGGGATCGGCATCGGCAAGAAAATGCACGCCTTCGACCATCATGTCATGGGTCATCACCAGCTTGTGCCGCCCGAACGGCATCATCGCGACATCGTCGGTCAGTCCGCGCGCGGCAGGATGGGTGGTGATCGCCTTCAACCGGTCAATAAATTGTAATTCGTTCAAGAGAGGGCGTGCTCCAGTGCCATTCTGATGGAAGCGTTGGCGCGCTTGCTGACCGCTGCCTGAGGGGCAAATCCGTTGAATCCGTGCGGCGCTCCGGGGTAGATAGCAAGTTCAACCGGAACACCGGATGAACGAAGGCGGTTAGCGTAGGCAATATCTTCGTCGAGAAACAGGTCGAGATCGCCGCACATGATATAGGCGGGCGGCAGGCCGCTGAGATCGGGGGCCCGCGCGGCAGCGGCATAAGGGCTGGCACCGGATTCTTCTGCGTAAAGCGACCAGGCGTGCAGCGAGGTTTCGCGTGTCCATGTCGATGGCGGAATGTCCATATGGCCCGACGGCGTATCGTGCTGGTCATCGATCATCGGATAGATCAGCAGCTGGAACGCGATCTCCGGCCCACCCCGGTCGCGGTTCATCAGCGCAGCGCTCGCCGCCAGCCCCCCGCCCGCGCTTGGTCCGGCGAGGATGATCTTGCGCGGCTTGCGATTTTTCGCCACCCGCTCGATCACCGCGCAGACATCCCGGGCCGCGGCCGGCGCGCGATGTTCCGGCGCCATCCGGTAATCGACCGAGATCACCGGTGCCAGCGAAGAATAGCCCTGGGCAGACAGATCGTCGGCGCTGCCCATCACATAACCGCCGCCGTGCAGCCAGATGATCGTGCAATCGGGATAGAGCAGATCACGGGCGCGATATTCGATCACCGCCACATCAGGATCGCCCTCCAGTCCGGGCATGTGATATTCGTCTTTCTGGCCGTCATATTCGGGCAGACCGACCGCCATCTGGGCAAACATCGCGTCGAGCGCGGCGCGGGCGCTGGCCACGTCCGTCTTCAATATCTCGAAAAGATAGGGCCCTTCCGCCGCGATCATGTCGCGGAAAGCGGGATCAAGCCGGTCCAGAAAGTCTGACAATATTTTCCCCCATGCCAGCCGGGGTTTGGTTCAGCCCCGTACCTGTTTCGCGATGCTGTCCAGAAGCCCGTTCACAAAACCGGCGTCTTTCTTGTTGAAGAAGGCATGGGCGACATCCAGATATTCGTCAATCACCGTTGCGATCGGCACATCTTCCTGTGCGACCAATTCAAAGGTTCCGCAGCGCAATATCTGCAGCATCGTCTTGTCGAGACGACCAATGGTCCATCCGGTGGCCAGTTTCGAGATCACCAGCTGATCGATTTCCTCGAGCCGCGATGTCACGCCAATGACAAGTTCGTCAAAAAAGTCCCGCTCGGCCGGATGATATTGGTCATCCTCGATTTCCTTGCCCAACCTGTGGTCGTGAAATTCCTTGAGCAGCTTCGGCACCGGCGTCTTTTCCATCTGATGCTGGAACAGCGCCTGCACGGCGGCTAGCCGCGCGGCGGATCGGGATGTGGATTTTGCGGTCATGCTCTTTTCATCCGTGGCATGCCCAGAAAATCGCGTTTGCCAATCGGCAGCCCGTGCTCGCGCAGCAGGTCATAGGCGGTCGTGGCATGGAAATAGAAATTGGGCTGGGCAAAACTCAGCAGGAAATTCTCGGCGGTGAACGGCATAACGGTGTCCTTGAAACGGAATTCCATATGCTGGCCGACAAAGCCTTCCATCTCGGCTTCGCTGACCGCTTCGAGACCGGCCTTTGCTTCATCGAGCTTCTCATACAGACCTGCCCAGTCACCAGGCGGCGCGACCAGGCTTGGCGTGAACACGCCCTCGCGCACCGCTTCGATCGCGCCGAGCGAATGCTCGCGGCAGCATTTCACCTGATAGGAAAAGGGCTGCATATCCTCGATCAGCCGTGCGCCGATAATCTCGTCCGGCGCCAAGCCATTGTCCTCGCAATGGGCCTTCGCCTTGTCGACCAGCGCGCGGACGGCAGCAATCATTTGCAGCTGGGTTGGGATTACGGCGTCATATAGGGAAATGGTCATGGACATGGTCTTTCTGTTGCTGGTCAGCGACGGCTGAGCCGCTTTGCGATGCTGGCGGCATGAGCGGGCAAGCCTTCTGCCTCTGCCAGCGCGACGGCAGCCGGGCCAATATTGGCCAGCGCCTGTTCGTCGCAGTGAATGAAACTGGTGCGCTTCATGAAGTCTGTTACCGACAGCCCAGACGAAAAGCGCGCTCGCCGTCCGGTCGGCAGCACATGGTTGGGACCGGCGACATAGTCACCGACGGCCTCGGGTGTGTGGCGGCCAAGAAACACCGATCCGGCATGGCGGACCTTCTTGAACAGCGCATCGGGATTATCAACCGCCAGCTCGAGATGTTCGGCCGCGAGCCGGTCGACCAAAGGCAGCGCCTGTTCGAACCGGTCGACGACAATGATCGCGCCATTGTCGTTCCAGCTTGTGGAAGCCGTTTCCGACGTCGCCAGCACTACCAATTGTTCTTCTATTTTTGCTGCAACTTGGTCAGCAAACTTCGCATCATCTGTGAAGAGTATCGACTGGCTGGTCGGGTCATGCTCGGCCTGGCTGAGCAGATCGGCGGCGATCCAGTCCGGATCATTCTTGCCATCCGCAACCACCACGATTTCCGACGGACCCGCGACCATATCGATACCGACGACACCAAATACCTGCCGCTTCGCTTCGGCGACCCAGGCATTGCCCGGGCCGGTGATGACATCGACAGATTTGATCTTTTCCGTACCATAAGCGAGCGCGGCAACAGCCTGCGCGCCGCCAATCCGCCAGATTTCGTCAACGCCGGCCAGTTCTGCCGCCGCCAGCACCAGCGGGTTGATATAGCCGCCCGGTGCAGGCGTCACCATGATGATCCGCTCGACGCCGGCGACCTTGGCCGGGATCGCGTTCATCAGCACCGAAGACGGATAGGCCGCGCGGCCACCGGGAATATAGATGCCAGCGCGCTCCACGGCGTTCCATCGAGCGCCAATCCGCACTCCCGCGTCGTCCATATAGTCCCGGTTTTCAGGGAGTTGCCCCTCATGGTAATCACGAATTCTTAAGGCCGCCAGCTCCAGCGCAACCCTTAAAGATGCTTCCAAGTCTTCCAATGCGGCAACGGATTCAGCCTTGTCCACGCGCCACCCGGTCAGCTCCAGATCATGCCGGTCAAACTTGCTGGTCAGCCGCGCGAGAGCATCATCGCCTTGATCGCGAACATCCTGAATGATCGCTCGGACATCCGCCGACACATCAGCATCCGCCTCGCGCCGGGCATTGACTAGCGCGTCAAAAGCCTGAGCGAACCCGGTGTCTGAAATCGAAAGTCGAAGCGCCATCTTTAGCCCCTCCTTTTCAAAGGAGGGGTTGGGGTGGTTTCGTGCCGCTGGTCGCTGACGCGAGCGATGCAAGTGCATCGCCACCACCCCTTGATCCCCTCCTCTGAAGAGGAGGGGTGAGATTTATTGATCGGCCCCATCAGACCTGCCCCGCCAGCTCGCGGAACTTCTGCACCAGCGGGGTCAATTCCGCGCTGCGCATCTTGAACGCCGCGCGGTTGACGACCAGCCGACCAGAAATTTCTAGGATCCGGTCGGTCTCGACCAGATCATTGGCCTTCAGCGTGCTGCCCGATTCGACCAGATCAACGATATGCCGCGACAGGCCCAGCGACGGCGCCAGTTCCATCGCGCCATTGAGCTTCACGCATTCCGCCTGAATGCCCTTGCTCTCGAAATAGCGGCTGGTGAGATTGGGGTATTTGGTCGCCACTCTGAGATGCGAGATATTGGCCACCTCTTCCGCATCATCCTTTGGCTGCGCCACCGACAGGCGGCAGCGTCCGATGCCAAGATCGACCGGCGCGTACAGCTCGCTATAGCCGAATTCCTCGATCACGTCGGAACCGACAATGCCGATTTGCGCCGCACCATGGGCGACGAAGGTCGCAACATCGAACGCTCGCACCCGGATGATCGCCATATGCGGCAGATTGGTCGCGAATTTCAGGCTGCGGTTGGACTTGTCAAAAAAGGCGTCTTCTGGCACGATCCCCGCCTGCTCCAGGAGCGGCAAGGCATCGTCAAGAATCCTCCCTTTCGGAATTGCAAAGATCAGTGGTTTGGCCATGGTGGCCGCGGCTTTACGGGTTCGCAGATGAAAGGGCAACGAGTTATGGACATTTTGGATGTCGAAGATATCGCGCAGGGAATGCGCGGCCAGGCGGAACATTGTTTGCGCAACGACGCGCCGGTCACGGCTTCGATCATCCTGGCCCAGCTGGCGCTGATGGGCGGCCCCACCACCTGCGGGCAAAAGATCGCGCGCTGGCCGGGAAAACCACTGGAAGACGCGATGCCTCTGCGCCTCACCGGTGGGCTGCACTATCTCTATCTTAGCGGCAAGGAACCGCGCCTGGGCGCAATTTATGAAGGCCGGATCA
>JAGPVK010000106.1 GCA_018067055.1 Sphingomonadales bacterium
CCCAGTGCGTCCTTGAACCGTCGCCGGGCATTTTCAAGCATCGCCTGCGCCGCCCGTCCATCGCCATGCGGTGAAGATGGGTTGGCCCAATGCTCGAAACCCTCCACACATGCTTTTTTGGCGGCATCGAGCATCGGCGCGGTTGCAGCATAATCAAGATAGATGCGTTTTGTATCGGTCACGATTTGGGCAAATACTCTCTGGCTTGCGGGATTGAGTTGCGGATTTGTTCACTCTCCCTATATAGACGCTGCATCCAGCGCAAAAGCTATTCTGACTTCTCGCGCTCTGGAGACGACAATCTAGATCGAAGAATTGAAAATCCATGCCTGACGTAATTTTTACCGGACCCGAAGGCCGCCTCGAAGGCCGCTTCAGCCCAGGACCGCGCGACCGTGCGCCGGTTGCCATGATATTGCATCCCCACCCGCAAGCGGGCGGCACGATGAATGACCGGATCACGCAGGCGATGTACAAGACCTTCGTCAAGCGCGGGTTCGCCACACTGCGTTTCAATTTTCGCGGCGTCGGCCGTTCCCAGGGCGTGTTCGATAACGGCATCGGCGAACTGTCCGACGCAGCGGCTGCGCTTGACTGGGTGCAGAGCTTTCACCCCGAAGCGCAGACCACCTGGATCGCTGGCTACAGCTTTGGCGCCTGGATCGGCATGCAGCTGTTGATGCGCCGTCCGGAAATTCGCGGCTTCATCTCGGTATCGCCGCCAGCCAACATGTATGATTTCAACTTCCTCGCCCCCTGCCCGTCCTCGGGCATCATCGTTCAGGGCGTCAATGATGAAGTCGTGACCCCTAGCGCGGTCCAGAAACTGGTCGACAAGCTGCGGACGCAGAAGCACATCACCATCCATCATGACGAGATTCCCCGTGCCAACCATTTCTACGAACATGAAATGGAATTGCTGATGGGCTCGATCGACAATTATCTCGACATGCGGCTGGCTCCGGATTCGCCGATCAAATAGGCTCAGTCAGCCGACTGCGGTGAAACCGGGAGATTGCTCTCGGGCGTCGGAATCGTCCAGATTCCGACATTGGCGAACATGACGGCGGCAGCAACCAGCATCAGCAAGCCCTGCTTTTTGTTGATGCCCTTGCGCAGAACATAGATGCCGCCAGCAAATAGCGCGGCTCCGGCCAGCATCAGTACCGATAAGATCAGGTTCGTCATGAGAAAACCGTTATCGGCCAAGCGACGGGCTGACAATCAAATGTTTTGATGATTCCCCGGATATATTTTCGTGCCAATGCCCCATGTCTTTAACATTACCGGCAATTTGCTCCGAACTGATTTGCGGAATCTGCCGGGTTTTGGATAGAACAGGAAAAGCATGAAAGGTCAGGACGAAACCGAACCAGCGCCGTGAATCGCGAACCTCCTCTTCTGATCATCGCACCCTTGGCGAACACGCTGGACCTGACTCAGGTGCCGTGGTGCGACGCCGCAAAGGACAAGATATCGGTCAACCACGACAAATTCCAGAATCTGGAAATGGCAGAAGTCATTGTCGACGCCATGCCCTTCCTGCTTACCCGGCTGTCAGCGACAGAAACCAGCCAGATATTCAACAGCGGAAAATGTGATCAGCTTCTCTGCGCTCTGCCGCCTGCCACCCATTCTGCCATCGGCGTGGCGCCCGACGACAATCTGGCCAGCGCCAGGCACCTCTCCGAGATCAACCGCCGTTTGCTGTTGCTGGGCCAATGGATCGGAGAAAGCCTGGGCGCAACCACAGCCGCGTGGATGCCGTCTCGCAGGCTGACAAGTTTTGCCTGGTTTGACCAAGCCGTCCGCCGATATCTGGCTGACGACCGGATCCCGTTCCTGTTCCAAACCTCTGTTGCAGAAGTTCGCAGCGGCTGTTTCGTAACCAGCGGACTGCATTATTTCGCCGGTCAGGAACTCCGTCTGACCACGGCGGAGGACTATGACCTCGCCGCCGCCACCCGGCATCTGGTGCAGATCATCTACAATATGATCGCCTACGGAAAGATCATCAGTCCGGCCCGCTCGGTCGGCTCGCATCAGAACGAAGCCCTGATCTTCACCCCCAGCGAGGATCTTGGCCATGTCGATGTCAGGATCTCAAACGATGCCCACGACGCCGACCTGGCCAAGATTTGACAGTTGTCAGGCGGCGGTCGGCGCCGCTTCCCGGACGTTCTGATCGACATGCTCGGCAAATTGCTCGAAATTGTTGATGAACAATTTGACCAGTTTCTGCGCGGTCTCGTCATAGGCATTCGAGTCAGACCAGGTCGAACGGGGATCAAGAATCCCGCTATCAACGCCGGGCACTGAAACCGGTACTTCAAAGCCGAAATTCTCATCCGTGCGGAATTCGCCGTCGTTCAGGCTGCCGTCCAGAGCTGCATTCAGCAAAGCGCGGGTCGCCTTGATCGGCATCCGGTTGCCTTCGCCATATTTGCCACCGGTCCAGCCGGTGTTGACCAGCCAGCAGCGGACGCCGCCCTTGGCAATCCGCTCTTTCAGCAAATTGCCGTAAACCGAAGGATGGCGGGGCATGAATGGCGCGCCAAAACAGGTCGAGAATGTCGCTTCCGGCTCGGTCACGCCGATTTCGGTACCAGCGACCTTGGCGGTGTAGCCGGAAAGGAAATGATACATCGCCTGTTCCGGAGTCAGCCGCGAGATTGGCGGCAATACGCCGAACGCATCAGCGGTCAGCATGATGATATTCTTGGGCACCGGACCCATATTTTTTTCCGAAGCATTCGGGATGAATTCGATTGGATAAGCGCCGCGGGTATTTTCCGCCTTGCTGTTGTCGTCGAGATCCAGTTCCCGGGTATCCGGGTCCATCACGACATTTTCAAGAACGGTTCCGAACCGGCGCGTGGTCGCGTAAATTTCCGGTTCCGCTTCTTCGGAGAGACGGATCATCTTGGCGTAACAGCCACCTTCGAAATTGAACACGGCGGTATCGGACCAGCCATGTTCGTCATCACCGATCAATATCCGGCTGGCATCAGCCGACAATGTGGTCTTGCCGGTTCCCGACAGGCCGAAGAAAATGGCGGTATCGCCTTCCGGACCGATATTGGCCGAGCAATGCATCGGCATCACCGAATCGAGCGGCAGCAGATAGTTGAGCAGGCCAAATACGGATTTCTTCATTTCGCCGGCATAAGCGGTGCCGCCGATCAGGATCAGCTTTTCGGTCAGGTTGACCGCAATCACGGTTTCGCTGCGCGTGCCATGCCGCGTGGGATCGGCCTTGAAGCTGGGCAGATCGATAATCGTATATTCGGGCACAAATGCCGCGAGTTCATCATCATTGGGCCGGACCAGCATCGTGCGGATGAAAAGATTGTGCCAGGCGAGTTCATTGATGATGCGAACATTGACCCGGTGCTCCGGCTGCGAACCGCCGAACAGATCCTGCACGAACAATTGATCTTTCTCGGCCATAGCAGCAATAAAATCGGCTTTCAGCGCAGCGAAATGTTCCGGGGTCATCCCGACGTTGGTTTTGCCCCACCAGACGCTGTCTTCGGTTTCGGCATCCCGGACCATGAACTTGTCATTGGCGGAACGTCCGGTGTGCTTGCCGGTTTCCACAACCAAAGGGCCGTCTTTGGCCAAATGTCCTTCGCCCCGGGAAACGGCTGCTTCGACCAGAGCGGGAGCGCCCAGGTTCCAGTGCTGCTTGGCCGAATTGGTAAAGCCTTGATCATTTAACGAAACAGACGAAACTTTTGACACTGATAATCCCCTATAGCTTGAAACAGGTTGAAGTCGCGCCGATCCGGCGAATTTGAAATGGCGCTTACTGAACCCTGTCGAGTCGGTCAAATTTCTTCCCCACGACCTGGCAAAAATATAGATTTTCTGTCCAAATTGCGACTCTCTGTTCCGAAAGCGCTTCCGACAAGTTCTCTTGTAACCTATTATCCCATCCACTAGGTCACATCCAGCGCGAGTGGCAAAGGAACGCAAAAAAAATGGCAGCCAATATTGCTCTTGTCGACGATGACCGCAATATATTGACATCGGTGTCGATCGCTTTGCAGGCAGAAGGCTTTATCACACGGGTATATTCGGACAGCGAAGCGGCGCTGCATGCGATCCTTGAGAATCCACCGGATCTGGCGGTGTTCGATATAAAAATGCCGAAGATGGACGGGCTCGAACTGCTCAGAAGAGTGCGTGAGAAATCAAATGTGCCGGTGATCTTCCTGACCTCCAAGGATGAAGAACTGGACGAGGCGCTCGGCCTAGCCATGGGAGCGGATGATTATATCAAGAAACCGTTCTCGCAGCGGCTGCTGATCGCCCGCGTGCGGTCGATATTGCGGCGCACCGATTTCATCAAATCCGTCGACGAAGGCGAGGAAGACGAAGCACCGGAACCGCTTGTTCGCGGTAATCTCGAAATGGATCCGGCGCGCCATCTGGTCCGGTGGAAAAATCTGAACGTGACGCTGACGGTGACGGAATTCATGATACTCGAGACATTGGCGCACCGGCCTGGCGTGGTGAAAAGCCGCAATCAGTTGATGGATGCGGCCTATCAGGACGATGTCTATGTCGACGACCGCACGATTGACAGCCACATCAAGCGATTGCGACGAAAATTCCGCGAAGTCGATCCTGAATTTGATGCAATCGATACACTATATGGAGCCGGTTATCGCTACACCGAATAAGGACGGAGCGGATGGAGAAAAGGGCCTGTCACTCCGATGGTCAGCCCGGCTTTCCCTCACAACTCGGATATTGGTCGTCAATGTGCTGGCGATTGCCTTGCTGGCCGGTGGCCTGTTCTATCTTAACAATTATCGCGACCGGCTGACCGAAGAACGACTGACACAGGCGAGAATGCAGCTGACAATCGTCGCCGATGCCCTGTCGGCTGCGGATGCACAGGACAAAGACAGGCTGATTCGGCAGTTTTCCAGCCATCTCGGTGCCCGGCTCCGGCTTTACGCCCCGGACGGCACGAAAATTATCGACAGTTTTGCTCTGGCAAAACCGACCTATCGGTTTATCGATCCGGAATCGGAGCCGTTGCGCAAGGATGCGGCCCGATTGCTCGACCAGACCATAGAAAGTATCGTTTTCAGCGCACCAATTCCGAATTTTAGCGAGCCTGCCAAAGATGTGACCGAGGCGTGGCCCGAGCTGGTCAAAACCCGGGACGCATCAGGCGCGGTCAGTTCGGTCAGCCTGGCGCCGGACCGGACGCCGGTAATCGTGGCCGGAAAATCTTTGCCCGATGGCACTGGTTCGATCCTGCTGACTTCCAACGCCCGCGATATCACCCGGATTGTCCGGGCAGAACGATCGAGCGTGCTGATCGTGATATTATTTGCTGCAACCGTTTCAATTTTGCTGTCGCTGTTTCTGGCTCGCACCATTGTCAGACCGATCAGAAAACTGGCCCGGGCCGCCTTGCGCGTACGCATGGGACATTCTGACGAAATCGCAATTCCCAGAATGCCGGGACGGCGCGATGAAATCGGTCAGTTGAGCCGTGCCCTGTCGGACATGAGCGCCGCCCTGCGCGATCGCATCAACGCCACCGAAGCATTTGCCGCCGACGTCAGCCATGAAATCAAGAACCCCCTCGCCTCGCTCCGGTCTGCGCTGGAGGGGCTCGAACGGGTCGAGGATCCGGATTTGCAGAGACAGCTTCTCGATGTCGCCAATGATGATGTTCGCCGGATTGACCGGTTGATCAACGATATTTCCGATGCCTCTCGAGTCGATGCCGAACTGGCCCGGGCCAAGTTTGAACCGATTGATATCGGCAAGATGCTGGAGCAATTGCTGACCGCTCGCGAACAACGAACCTCCAATCAGGGTGTTCATATTGCTTTCGCCAGACCGGCAAAGGATGTTGCCAGAGTCATGGGTGACGGGGGTCGTCTCGCCCGTGTGTTCGGCAACCTGCTCGACAATGCCGTCTCTTTTTCGCCCGCCGGTGGTCTGGTGGAAATTTTGGCAACCCCGGACGGTGACGAAATTGTCATCCATGTCGCAGACGAGGGACCGGGGGTTCGTCCGGAACAGCGGGAAGAGGTATTCCAGCGGTTCCATTCCGACCGGCCCGATGGCGAAACCTTTGGCAAGCATAGCGGACTGGGATTGGCGATCGCAAAGACGATCGTCGAGGGCCATCAGGGCACGATCCGGATCCTGGACCGGCCCGGCGGGCAATCGGGCGCCTGTTTTGAAATTCGACTGCCAAAGGCCGCGGGATGACGACATTCGCTGACGGGGATGATCGGGAAACGATCCACGCCACGGCCGTCGCAATCTCTGGTGCGGGACTGTTGATCCGCGGAAAATCCGGTTCGGGCAAGTCCGATCTGGCGTTGCGCCTGATCGACCGGGGTGCCATATTGGTCAGCGATGACCAGGTCGAAATCAGTCGCAAGGACCAGCACCTGGTGCTCGGCCCGCCGCCTCGCCTCGCCGGCAAGCTGGAGGTTCGCTCGCTGGGAATTTGCGCGTTCGATCATTTGTCCGCGGTGCAACTGAAATTGATCATCGACCTGAAAGAGCAACCGGACCGTTTTCCGCTGGACAGGCAAATGATGAATTTGCTGGGAATACAGGTACCATCCTGTACACTGAACGCTATGGAATCGAGCGCAGCAATCAAGGCGGAACTGGCCTTGCAACGGATAATGCAGGGCGCAAAAGAATCATGAGCGAAAAACTTGCCAAACCGGTGCTGCTGGTCACCGGCCTGTCGGGAGCCGGCAAATCGACAGCGCTGAAAACGCTCGAAGATATTGGCTGGGAGACGATCGACAATTTTCCGTTCCGATTGATCGAACGGCTGCTCGACACACCGCCATCCATGTCCCGCGGCGACAGCGATCCGCCCTTGGCGCTTGGTTTCGACAGTCGCACCCGGGGCTTTGAACCGGCCAAGCTGATCAAGCGAGTAAAGCGGCTGCAAAAGAAGCAGGATTATCTGATTTCGACACTATTTCTGGATTGCTCCGGTGGCGAGCTGGAACGTCGCTATAGCGAAACCAGACGGCGACATCCATTGGCGCTGGATCGTCCGGCAAAACAGGGCATCGCGCTCGAACGGACTTTGCTCGACCCGTTCCGCCGCTGGGCCGATCACGTGATCGACACCACCGACCTGACCGCCAACGACCTGCAGCGGCAAATCCGGCAGCAGTTCACGCTCGACAAGGACGCGGTCACAACCGTCACGATTACCAGCTTCGGTTTTTCCCGGGGTATCCCGAACAATATTGATCTGCTGTTCGATGTCCGCTTTCTGGCCAACCCGTTCTGGGAACCGAAACTCAAGCTGATGACCGGACTGGATGCTCAGGTGGCGGAATATATCGGCCAGGATCCCGCCTATGCCGAAACCATCGAAAAGATCGTCGACATGCTCAAATTCCTGCTTCCGCGCTATCAGGACGCCGGCAAAGCCTATGTGAATATTGGTATCGGCTGCACCGGGGGGCGGCACAGATCGGTGCATGTTGCCGAACGTCTGAGCAAAGACTTGCGTGCCAGCGGATTTTCGCCCAATGTCCTGCATCGCAATTTGGCGTCAAGGCCAATGGAATCGCTGGAATCTATGCAGAAATTAAACGGGGACAAGGGAATTTAATCGGCATGATTGGATTGGTTCTCGTGACACACGGGCATCTGGCAACCGAGTTTGTCATTGCCATGGAGCATGTCGTCGGCCCGCAAAAGGCGATCGCCGCGATCGGCATTGGCGCGCGTGACGACATGGAAGAACGCCGGCAGGAAATTGCCGATTGCATCGCCAAGGTTGATTCCGGCGAAGGCGTCATCATTTTGACCGACCTGTTTGGCGGCACACCATCCAATCTGGCGATTTCGCTGATGGAAAAAGGCAAGGTCGAAGTCATCGCCGGTGTGAACCTGCCGATGCTGATCCGGCTCGATGGTGTTCGCAAATCCATGGATGTTGTCTCTGCCATCGCTGCCGCCAAGGAAGCCGGTCAGAAATATATCAGCGTCGCCTCGGAAATCCTGGGCAGCGACGCGTGAGCGAATATCGTAAAACCGTCGAGATCACCAACAGCCGTGGCTTGCACGCAAGAGCAAGCGCGAAATTCGTTACCTATGCCAGCAAGTTGCCCGACGGCGTCGACGTCAGGGTAGCGAAGGACGGCACCGAGGTGACCGGGACGTCGATCATGGGCCTGATGATGCTGGGTGCCGCCAAGGGCGACAGTATCGAGATTATCGTTTCCGGCGAACAGGCAGAGAGCGCGCTCGAAAAAATGACGGGTCTGGTCGTCGACGGCTTCGGCGAAGACTGACCGCATGCGCCACCAGATTACCGGCTTTTCCAATCCGACGATAAAGCGGCTGCGAAGCCTGCGCGAGAAAAAGCATCGCAAACGCGAAGGCCTGTTTCTCGCAGAAGGCCTCCGGATTTTGACCGAGGCACTGGACAGCGGCAGAACCCCGCGAATATTGGTGGTGGTCGAAGATAGCGAACTCCATCCGCTCGCGCAGAAAATAGAGGATGCCACGATCGCCGCTGGTGGTGATGTGATCGAAACCAGCGAAGCGATCATCGCCAAACTCTCTGGCAAATCCAACCCGCAATCGATTATCGGCATCTATCCCGATCATCCTGTTGCGCTCGAGGAACTGGATCGATCGGAGTCCAATATCTGGCTGGTCGCACAGGCGCTCCGCGACCCCGGCAATCTCGGCACGATCTTGCGCACCGGCGATGCGGTTGGCGCGGGCGGCCTGATCCTGATCGACGATTGCGTCGATCCCTTTTCGGTCGAAGCGGTGCGCGCCAGCATGGGCGCCATTTTCACCCAGAAAATCGCCCAGGCTCGCTGGCCGGAGTTTCTATCGTGGCTGCGCAATGGTCCCGGCGAACTGGTCGGCACCAGTCTGAACACCGAAAATGACTATCAGTCGGTCCGCTACAAGCAACCGACATTCCTGCTGATCGGCAACGAAGCGCAGGGCTTGCCGGAGGATTATGAGGCGGCCTGCGACACGCTGGTCAAGATGCCGATGATGGGCAAGGCGGACAGCCTCAACGCCGCCGTGGCCGCCTCGGTCATGGCTTATGAGGTGCTGAACCAGAGCCGCCAGAGATAGTTTGGCGTTCCTGCCTTCTCTATGGTAGCTTGCTACGCGGAGGGGTATATCATGAAAAATAAAATAGCATTGTCATCGCTTGCCGCACTGGCGCTCACCGCTTGCGGATCACCGGCCGAGAAACCGGTCGCCGAAGAAAAACTGGGCGACTATAGCGCCATCGGAACCGAGCCGGGCTGGGCTGTCGAGATCAAGAGCGACGAGATCGCTTTCTCCTCGCAGAACGGGAAAGACTTCAAGCTGCCGGTTGAGCGGGCGAAAAAAACCGACATAGGCTGGGAAGTCAGAGGCTTTTCCGGCACGGACAATATCAACATCTATATCACCAGCGATGAAAAATGCAGCGATGGCATGAGCGATCGCAGCTATGCCGATACGGTGAAGGTCCAGGCCAGCGACAACGGTACGTTGAACGGCTGCGGCGGCACCGTTACCGAAGGACCGGATGGCCCACCCTAGGAGCTATTCCGCCGCCTCGTCGCCAATCTCGCGATCATCTTCGATCAGCTTTTCCGATACCGCTTCGCTGTAACGGGGAAGAGCCTCGATTTCCGGCACGGGCTCGAGTTCCTTCTTGCCGGTCTCGATTTGCAGCTCGGCGAACTTGCGCCCAGTCGCCATGATATTGCGCTCGAAGCTGCCGACGAATTTATTGTAATTGCCGACCGCGCTTCCCAGCCCCGAACCCATGCGCTTCAGATGTTCGCCGGCGACCGCAAGCCGGTCATACATTTCCTTGCCCAGCTGCCCGATCTGCTTGGCCTCTGCCGCCATCTTCTCCTGCCGCCAGACACCGGCAACAGTCCGCGCGATCGCGACCAGATTGGTCGGCGTCGCCAGCAGCACCTTTTTCTCGAACGCATGATCCCACAAGGTCGGCTCATGCTCGAGCGCGGCGGCGAGAAAATGCTCGCCCGGAACAAACATGATCACATAGTCCGGCGCGTCCTCGAACTGGTCCCAATAGGCTTTTTTCGACAGGCCATCGATATGCGCTTTCATTGAATTGCAATGGCGCGCCATGGCAAAGCTGCGCGCGGCCTCGTCTTCCGCCTCGAACGCATCCTGATAGTCGTTTAGCGAGACCTTGGCATCGATCACCAGCTTGCGCCCGCCGGGTACATTGATCACCGCATCGGGCCGCAGTCGGCCCTCGTCGGTGTCGATGCTCTGCTCGGTGACAAAATCGGTATGCTCGGACAGGCCGCAGCTTTCGAGCACATTCTTCAGCTGCTGCTCACCCCAGCGGCCGCGCGATTTCGGCGCGTTGCGCAGAGAATTGACCAGCCGCGCCGCTTCCTGCTGCACCCTGTCCTGCCCCTGCCGTACCTGCTCGATGGTCGCGCTGATCCCGGCATAGGATTCGGTCCGCTCTTTCTCGATCTTGGTGATCGAGGCTTCGTAGGTCGCAAGACGCTCGTGCACCGGCTGCAACAGCTTGGCGATCTTCTCGCCGCCCTTCTCATTGGCCTGGTCAAAGCGCTGGTCGGCGCGTTCGAGAAACTGACGCTGCGCCGTCTCCAGCATTTTCGAACCGATCTCGGAAAATTGCGCCGACAAGGCCTCTTTCGCTTCCAGCAATTGCTGCATCTGCTTTTCATGATTGCGGGCATCGGCCTGCAACGCCGCCAGCTCGGTCTTCGCCGCATCGCGTTCGTCACGGACGCCGTCGAGCGTGATCCGCAGCGCATCGGTCGCCTGGGCGGCTTCCTTTGCCGACTGAACGGCATCTCTGGTCGCTTGCGCGGCATCCTTGGCCGGCTTGCCACCGATAACCCAGCCCAGCGCCAGACCGCCCAGAAGAGCGAAAACAATAGCGATGGTGGTGGTGATCGGGTCCAATTTAACTCTCTTTCCGACAAGAACGAAAAGGGAACCTAGGAGCGTTTTGGGGAATAGGCAATAGTCGTCAATCCGGGAGCAACGATACAGAGCGGTACATTAGCGAGATGCCGTTCGTCCTGAGCCTGTCGAAGGACAGATCTAGCCGATAGGTGCACTTCGACAAGCTCAGTGCGAACGGAATGAAATTCAGGGCGAATGAAATGGGATAAAGTGTGAAATCAACCGGCCTTAAGCCGCGATCCCGTGTTCCTTGCGCAAGTTCGCCAGCTTCTTCAGCACCATTTGCCGCTTCAGCCGTGACAGATGGTCGATGAACAATATCCCTTCGAGATGGTCCATCTCGTGCTGCAGACAGGTCGCCAGCAGGCCTTCGATCTGCTCTTCATATTGCTTGCCGTCCGCATCCTGCCAGCGCGCGGTAATCGTGGCGGGGCGCTCGACCTCGGCATATTGATCGGGCACCGACAGACAGCCTTCGCTGTAGATATTCAGATCCTCGGAAGGGTCGAGTATCTCGGGATTGATGAACACCCGCGGATCGTTGATCACGCCATGGTCATGGTCGCAATGTTCGCCATGCTCATGCTCGTGCGGCACCGGTTCCTGCAGGTCGATCACCAGCACCCGTTTGGGCACACCAACCTGAATCGCGGCCAGACCAATGCCCGGTGCGTCATACATGGTTTCAAACATGTCCTTGATCAGTGTCTTCAATTCGTCATCGAACACCGTAACGGGTTCGGAAACTAATTTCAGGCGCGGATCAGGCACCTCGAGGATCGGTAATATAGCCATGGCTCAAATTTAGGGATTGTGCCGGGATTCGTCAAGCTGCGAGGACCAATGTCCGGGCCAATGAAAAGGCGTGCGATCCATTGTGGACCGCACGCCTTGTCGTCATCCAAGTCTGTGGCTGGATCTAGAAGCGGCCACGCACCGTGATGCCATAGGTTCTTGGTTCAGCGAGGAATGCCGAATAGGTTTGCTGCGATGCGACAAATGGCGTGTTGAACGCAACCTGCGAATAATCGACATTGAACATATTCTGTACCCAGCCTTCGATCGCCCATGCTTCATCCGGACCACGAACGCCGATCCGCCCGTTGACCAGCGTGAACCCGTCCTGTTCCTTGCCATACAGCAAATCCGAACCGGTGTTATAGTCGCTGGTCGTACGAGCGTTCACATAGAATAGACCGGTCAGCCCGCTATTTCCGATTGGCGGGGTATAGG
>JAGPVK010000114.1 GCA_018067055.1 Sphingomonadales bacterium
GTCCGTGGGAGCAGCGCCTGTGCCTGGTGCCGGATGGCGACATGTTCAAGGCGATTGCCGCAGGCAAAGCCGATTTGAAGACCGGTCATATCGAAACGGTGACCGAAAGCGGCATCAGGCTGAAATCCGGCGAGACGATCGATGCCGATGTCATTGTCACCGCGACGGGACTGAAGCTGGCGGTTGCCGGCAAGGTCGCGTTCGAAGTCGATGGCAAGCCGGTACACTGGCCCGATCATTATTATTACAAGGGCTGCATGTTCTCCGACATTCCGAATCTGGCGATCGTGTTCGGCTATCTCAACGCCAGCTGGACGCTGAAGGCGGACATCGTGTCGGAATTTGCCTGCCGCATCATCAATCACATGGACGCGACCTCGACCCGGATCGCCAATCCGGTGCTGAACACGGAACTGGAGCAGGAGGAACTGTTTGATTTCTCGTCCGGCTATATCCAGCGGTCGATCAGCGAATTGCCGCGCAACAGCACGGCGATGCCGTGGAAGCTCAACCAGGATTATCTGTATGACAGAAATGTCCTGCTCAATGATCCGGTCGATGATGGGGTGATCCAGTTTTATGGCCCCAATTCGCAGCAGGCGGCTGGCGATAGCGAGCCCGCGCTCGAAGCCGCGGAATGATTCTGGTCACCCGGTTCGGTTGGCTGAGCCCGCTTGCCCTTGCTTAACGTTTTGTTGAGCAGAATTCGCTAAACCCCTACTTTGCAAGGGGTTAGTGATGGGTTATATGAATTCGCAATATCGCGCGGTAAAACCGGCGTTGATCGAGCAGCGCAAGGCGTATCGCCATCCGGTTCAGATCCAGCGCACCGCTATCCGGCAGCATGGCAAAACCGCCACGGTGGGCGAACTGATCGACGTGTCGATCTACGGCTGCCGGGTTTCGAGCAATGCCCAGTTTGTCGAGGGTAGCCGGGTCTGGCTGCGGTTTGAAGGCAGCAGCCCGATCACCGCCACCGCCATGTGGTGCCGGGACGGCCATGTCGGATGTCGCTTTGACGAAACGCTCGACCATGCCCTGTTTCGCAGCCTGACGCTGGTCAGCGAATAGATGTCGTCAAACCCCACTATTGCCAGCTGACACCAATGTCAGTAATAGGCCGATATGAAAAATGAGATTCTTGACGTTCTGATTGTTGGTGCCGGTCTGTCCGGTATCGGCGCAGCGGTTCACCTGACCAAAAGATGCCCGGGCAAAAGCTTTGCCATCGTCGAGGCGCGCGAGCGGCTCGGGGGGACCTGGGACCTGTTCAAATATCCCGGCATTCGCTCGGACAGCGACATGTATACCTTGGGCTATAATTTCAAACCGTGGACGGCGCGCAGAGCGATTGCAGACGCACCATCGATCCTGAATTATCTCAACGAAACCGTTGACGAATATGGCTTGCAGGACAAGATTCTGTTCAACCACAAGGTGGTTGATGCCAGCTGGTCGAGCAAAGACGCCTTGTGGACGGTGAGCCTCCGGCACGGTGATGGCTCGATCGGCATCGTCCAGTGCAATTTCCTGCATATGTGCTCGGGCTATTATAGCTATGAAGAAGGCCATAATCCTGACTTCCCCGGCAAGGCGGATTTTGCCGGACCGATTGTGCACCCGCAATTCTGGCCTGAAAATCTCGATTATGCCGGCAAGAAAGTGGTGGTGATCGGCAGTGGTGCGACCGCGGTGACGCTGATCCCGTCGATGGCGGATACAGCGGCTCATGTTACGATGTTGCAACGGTCCCCGACCTATATCGTATCGCGGCCGGGCGAGGATAAATGGGCCTTGCGGTTCCGCAAGATATTGCCGTCGAAGCTGGCCTATTTTCTGACCCGCTGGAAAAATGTATTGCTCGGACTGTTCATGTTCAATCTGGCGCGCAAGAAACCGGATGCCTTCAAGGGTCGGCTGCTCGAGATGGTGCGCGAGGAGATGGGGCCGGACGTCAACATGGCAGATTACACGCCGAGCTATAATCCATGGGATCAGCGGCTGTGCCTGGTTCCCGACAGCGATCTGTTTGATGCGATCAAATCGGGCAAGGCGTCGATCGTCACCGATCAGATCGCCACCTTTACCAAAGACGGTATCAAGCTGAAATCCGGCAAGACGCTGGCGGCGGATATCATCGTTACCGCCACCGGTCTGAAAATGCTCACCGGCGGCAGCGCGAAAATTTCTGTCGATGGGAAACTGGTCAAATTCGGAGAAAAAATCAATTATAAGGGTGTCATGTTCTCCGGCATTCCCAATTTCGGCATGACGATGGGCTACACCAATGCCAGCTGGACGTTGAAAGCCGATCTGACCAGTGAATATGTCTGCCGGCTGATCAATTTCATGGACAAGAACGGCACACCGATCGCGACTCCGACCTTGCCGGCCGACGGCTTGATTGGCACCGAACCGATGCTCGATTTCAGTTCGGGCTATGTCCAACGGGCAATCAAGAATTTGCCGAAACAGGGCGATCGCAAACCGTGGCGGCTCAATCAGAATTTTCCGAAGGATATCATCAATCTGCGGCACAAGGCGGTGAATGATGGGGTTATCGTCTTTTCCAAGCCCGGTGCCGTGATCAGCAGTCTTGCGGCGAAGCGGGATGAAGCAGAAGCGATCGCGGCAGAATAGTCTCTCGCGCATCGCAACATCTGTAGCTATAGCGATCAAATGACTGATTTTAAGGCATTGATCGAGGCTGATACCGGCCAGACCGCTCGCACCATCCAGATATTGGATACGGGCAATTTCGAAGACTGGCTGAAAGGGCAACCCGATAGTATCCGGGCGATTGCAGCGGCTTATCAATTTGTCGGCAAACCCGACACATTTCTGTTGCTTCCGCTGGTCGGGACCAAGAGCAATGACAAATCCGTCGCTGGCGATTTTTCGGTTGTCGCCGGTGTACCGGATCATGAAAAGCTTGACCCCTGGTCGCTGGCCAAGCTCGGCAGCGGTTTGCCCGAGGGCAAATATCGTCTGCACGAGACCAGTGCCAAGGGCAGTCTGTTCGGCTGGCTGATCTCGCAACATGAATTTGATCGCTACAAGCAGCTTCCTGATCGGCAGGGCCCCAGCGTGCTGGCGGTCAAGGACGCTATTGCGCAGCGCGATGAAGCCGTGCGGCAAGCGCAAGCAACCGCAATGGTCCGGGATATGGTCAATACCCCGGCTGCGGATATGGGGCCGGACAAGATCGAAACTCTGGTCGACAAATTGTCGGAAAAGCATGGCGGCGAAGTGAAAGTGACGCGCGGCGATACGCTGGAAGAGCATTTCCCGATGATCCACGGCGTCGGCAAGGCAGCGATGCGCGCCCATGCGCCGCGTCTGATCGAGCTGAAATGGGGCAAGGCCGACCACCCGAAAATCGCGATCGTCGGCAAGGGCGTGACCTTTGACACGGGCGGGCTGTCGATGAAATCGCCGGCCGGCATGCTGTTGATGAAAAAGGATATGGGCGGCGCGGCGCACGCGCTTGCGCTTGCCAGCCTGGTGATGGGGGCGAAGCTGCCGGTGCATCTGCATCTGCTGATCCCGGCGGTTGAAAATGCGATCGATGGCAGCGCCCTGCGTCCTGGCGACATTTTGAACAGCCGCAAGGGACTGACTGTCGAGATCACCAATACCGATGCCGAAGGGCGGCTGGTGCTGGGCGATGCGCTGACCCTGGCCGGTGAGGAAGAGCCGGAGCTGATCATCGATTTTGCAACGCTGACCGGAGCGGCACGTGTGGCTTTGGGTCCTGACCTGCCAGCGATGTTCTGCGATGATCCG
The DNA here is from genome assembly GCA_018067055.1 of Sphingomonadales bacterium. Taxonomy (GTDB): domain Bacteria; phylum Pseudomonadota; class Alphaproteobacteria; order Sphingomonadales; family Sphingomonadaceae; genus Parasphingorhabdus. The sequence goes on from JAGPVK010000114.1 coordinate 3,787, forward strand.
GAGATGGCGGACGGACTGCTGCAGGCCGGCGAACAAGAAAGCGATCCGCTGTGGCAGATGCCCTTATGGTCCGGCTATGATGCGATGCTGAACAGCCCGATCGCCGATTGTGTGAACAGTGCATCGGGTAGTTTCGCCGGATGCATCACTGCAGCGCTGTTCCTGAAGAAATTCGCGCCGGAATCGGTGCCCTGGGCGCATTTTGACACTTTTGCCTGGCGACCGGTGGCCA